>NZ_JAXFPY010000071.1:0-4967 GCF_034179385.1 Anaeroplasma sp. | reverse complement strand
TGGTAGACCATTGACTGTAGATTACAAAGATTTAGTTCCATGGAGTGAAAATCTATATAAAGATAAAGTAAATTATGAAATATAATCTTAACTCTAAAGTACAATAACGTACAAGAATCTTTATCTATCTTATTAAAGTACAAATAAGTAAAAACTTTAAAAAATTAAAAAAAATAGAAAAAATAACCTCAATTTTTTGACTAACAAAATAAAAAAAGTCAATAAAATCGAGGTTTTTAGTGTTGAGGATATATCAAAGACGGTAACGTTAGGTGTAGGTTTTCGATAATGATAAACTGTTGTTCTTAAAGTTTCATCATATTGTACGTTTTCTTAGTTCGTTTAATTCTTCTCTTTCTGCGTCAGTTAATGGCGCCATTTTTTTGTTGTTATTATTTTGAATATTCTTTCTTGGTCTACCCATCTTGGTCACACCTGGCCTTCCTCGATTATCTTTAAGACCATTATAACCTAATTGTTCATATTTTTTAATCCATGTTTGGATAACAGATGTGACCACAAATTTTAACCACCCTACCATTTCATAATAATTTTGGTATCATTTAAGTATATTAAGGAGGTTAAACTATGCCAAGACAATATACTCAAAGGACGCCAGAAGAAAAATATGGTATTGTACAAGATTACTTCTCAAGTGGATTACCGCTAACTAAATATGCCAGAACACATAATATTCCTAGAACTACAATTTCACAGTGGGTTGAAAAATACAATTCTTCCTTCCTAGCAGAAACACCATCAGCAATTAACAATAATGACTTTATTAATGTTACAAAAGAAAGTGTTGAAATTGCAAATACTAAGGAAATAATTTCATCTAAAAATATCATAAAATTGGAAATGAATAATACTTTTAAGCTTGAATTTGATATTAGTGTTTTAGATAAAGTATTGGAGATAATTAAATGATTGATCTAACAAATATAAAATCCGTATATTTATATACTGGCAATACAGATTTTAGATTAGGAATTAATTCTTTAACTGCCCTAATATCATCAGAATTCAAAGGTAATTTAAATACACATACATTATTTTTATTTTGTAATAAAAGGCGTACCCAAGTAAAAGTATTAGAATTTGATGATGTTGGAATCTGGCTTTATGTAAAAAAACTACATAAAGGACAATTTCCATATCCCGATAATAAACAAGGAAGATACGAAATCACAACAAAAGATTTAGAAATAATATTATCTGGACTAGATTTTATATGTCAAATTCAAAATGAAAATAAGCAATATAAATACTATTAAAATTAGGGAAAAAATCCCTAATTTTTTTACTATTTTAGTCCAAAACTACTAGACAAATTTACAAAAATATGGTATAATTAATAATGTAGAAAGGTGGTGAATTAGATGAATATTAAGTCGTATTTAAAGGAGCTATCTCCCAATCTTAAATACTTAAATCATATAGAAAATGATAAAGAAATTATTATAAATGTTGAATCTAAAATTAAAAAATTACGTTGTCCAATGTGTGGTTATGAATCTGATTCAGTTAATACAAAATATCTAAAAAAAATTGAAGACTTACCTATAAATAATAAGATTGTAAATATTAAGATTATGAATAGAGTAATGGAATGCAAGAATCCGAATTGTAGTCAAAAAACATTTTCTGAACAATATGATTTTATGGAAATTAATGATACAAAGACTACAAGATTATTAGAAAAAATTAGAGAAGTAGCTTCTAAATATACATTAAGGAAAGCTGCAGAGGTATTAAAGTCTGAAGGAATTAAAGTTGGGAAAAGTACTTTAGGGAATATAAAAAAACAGTGATTTTAAATATAAAAAAGGTTGATTAAGATGAGTAAAAAACAAAAGTATGAGAATTATGTGAATTCATTATCTGAGAAAGAAGCAAAAAAAGAATTGTTAGAATTATTAATAAAATATGATACATTAGGTGCTAAGCTTAATAAGCTTAATGCACATGTAGAGAAAAATAACAAAGATACTTTTGATAGTACATCTGAATCATTACCAAAAATCACAAAAAAAGAAGAGAAAATTCAAAGAACTGATAGAATAAATGATGGTGTAAAAAAGAAAAGGGGAAGAAAAAAATATACATTAAATAATACAACCATTATTAAAGAAAAAATATTAGAATCAAATAATGAATCAGGAACAATAAATGGAATTGATTATAAAGTAGTTGAATTAGAACAAGATGATACTTGTCCTGTTTGTGGTGAAAAAATGATTTGTATAGGTGAGGAACCAGTATTAAAATATAATTATGTTCCATCAAAAATTGAAATTATTGTATATAAAAAGAAAAAATATGCATGTAAAAATAAAAAATGCCAAGGAAGAGATATTTTATATGAGCCTAATACTAGATTCGCATTTAATAGAATAAGTTTCACTACTTCTTTTGTAGTATATTTAATAATGCAAAAATTTTTATTAGGTACACCTATATATAGATTAAAAGAAATTTTTGAATATAAAAATATTGATATAAAATATAATTCTATTTTAAATTATATAATCAATGCAGGAAAAAAGATTAATAGGTTAATTGAATTAATGACTGAAAAACAATTTAGTGATGAAACAACAATCAAATATGTTGATGAAACAACTATGTCATTAACAAATCCTGGATTTCTTGAAAATGGCAAAAAGAGAAAAAAGAGTTATGTTTACTGTAGTGTAGATGAATATCGAACAGTATACAAATTCACCAATAGCAGATCTTCTGAATGGTTATACACTCTTATTGATAAGATGACTGGAGTACTATTTATAGTCACAGATGATTATTCTGGATATAATAATTTACCTTTAGAAACACATCAGAATTGTATGTGTCATGTTAGAAGAAGATTTGTTAAAGCCTATTATGAAGCTCCTAAAGAGGTTAGAGATAATTTAGATAGTGCTGCTAGATATTGCATATCTTTAATAGATGAGTTATTTTTAATTGAAAGAGAAATTAAAAATTATTCAATAAAGGAAAAATATAAAGTAAGGAATTCTGAAAGAACAAAAAGCATTATTTCTAAATTAAAGGATTATTTAGAAAAAATAAATCCACCTCAAGGTTCATATATGGAAGATGCAAAGAAATATGCATTATCAAATTGGGATAATCTTTGGACTTATTTAAAAGATGGTAGAGTTTCTATTAGTAATCAAATAGCTGAGAATAAAATTAAAAAAGCATGTATGATAAGAAACAATTCTATAATTATTAATAATCAAGAAACAGCCATTGCAAACTTTAATCTGTTAAGTTTAGTTCAAACATCTAAAATGCATAATTTAAATATTGAAGCATATTTAACTTATGTTTTTGAAAATATCGATGCCTACTCAAATAATTTAGAGGTTCTTTTCCCATGGAATGAGAATGTCTTACACACTTTTCAAATAAAATAGCATTAAATGTAAAAAAAAGTTATTATGACTTTTCTTAACATTTAATGCTTTTTAGCGTTGTTTTAAACCCAAAAATATAGGGGGTGGTTAAAATTTGTGGTCACATAACAGATAGAGTAACATTACATTCAATTGCTAAAAAAGTTATACTTTCTCCCATATAATGTCTATTTATAATTTCGAGTTTGAACGATTCGGTAAAGTTTCTCCAATTTCCTTTACAAGTAATCGCTTCAATTCCATGCTTTTTATAACGCCTAACTAAATTATAAATATTTGTTTTTCCAACATTATAAAGTTGTGCAATTTTAGTATAACTCATCCCTTGATCTACCAAATTAGCTATTTCATAAAAATCTTCTTCTTTTAATTTCATAATAAAAACCCCCTAAGTCTTTCTAGATTTCTCTAGTCCAACTTAAGGGGTTCACTTCAAAGGTAAACTCACCTAGTTTTGCTTGTGAAAGTAATTTGCTATTTTTTATTTAATATTTTTTCACATTGTGGGCATAAACCATCTTCATTTAGTGACAAAGGTTTAAAATATTTCTTGATAAAATATACTTCCAAAGATCCATCTACTGTTGTAATTTTATCTGGCATGGAAGGATTGTATCCTTTTTCATGGCAACATAAACATTCATTAATCCATTTTTTCAATTTTGGAAATGCATTAATGTATTTTTCACCTTCGTTACCTTTTTGTCTTTTCACTATAATTTGCCCCATTTCTTTAAAATTTCTTCTAATAATTTAATTAGTTTCCTTAAATTGTCGTGAGTATTATAAGGATGCTTTTGTATTTCGTTATGTAATCTTCGCCATAAATCTCTGTTTTCGATTCCTAATTGTTTCATTGCTTCTGCCCATTGCTGATTTTGGTGCTTATTATTAGGTAAACCACCTTTAGCAAACATGTATGTAGCGCCTAATAATCCTGCAGCTCCTAATATTTGTGCACCAGTTACAGTTAAAGTCATAGATCCAGTGGCTACAAGTGCGGTTGTTCCAGCAGTTGTTTGTACCATTGCAAAACCAGTTGGTAATGTTGCGGAAAAACTCATACCAGCAAAAGCACCTAGTCCTGCACCAATTGCTCCGCCTAACACTGTAGCTCCTAAATAATCATACCATTTAACACTACCATTAAATATTTCACCATCATCTTGATAGTCAATATATGCGGCAGCCCCAAATCCAATTACAGCTCCAATAATTAGTCCTATCAAAATGGCACTATGTCCTGTAGGATCGTACTTATTAACTGGATCGTTTTCGCAGTACGCATATAAATTCAATCCATTGATGCTTTCAGGATCTAAATATTCGATTGAATCTGGCGAAATCCATCTACATAATTCAGGCGAATAGTAACGTGAGGATACCCAATAAAGCTGAGTTTCATTATCATAATAATATCCCTTATACCTAAATGGATTCCTGTTAGCTATAAATGAATTTAATGTATATGAACCATCATCATTAATACTTACATTTCCATATGCATTGTAGTTATATTTTACAACCAAGTTACCATTAGTG
>NZ_JAXFPY010000083.1:0-10204 GCF_034179385.1 Anaeroplasma sp. | reverse complement strand
GTATTTCTTTATCTTTTTTAGACATTAATTGCCTATTCGCTTCTCTAATTTCTTCTTTTGTGAATGGATGCAAAAAGACTGCTAGTTCATCTATATCTTTAGAAAAACCAATATATAAATATTTGTAGTAATTACAAATTGCATTTACAACAAAATAAATAATGAGTTGTATTGCAAATAGAATATAAGATAGAATCAGAGTTAAAAATTTCATCGTAGTACTATCTATAGCTATCAATTCATATGTTGCATATGTTAACGATGCAACTTTTACAATTGTTTTCACTATAGTAATGATTAATGTTTTTGTTTTTTTATTTGATGACATTTTCCCTTTTTCTAAGAAATTCATAATATCTCTAGAATTTTTATAAAAGATAATATCAAAAGCCAAAGAAACGATTAATACTGTTCCCATCAGAGAATAGAATATTGTGTTTGCAATAGATTCATTCATCCCAGAATAAATCATGTATCCATAGAATGTTAAAAACAGAATTGTTGCAATGATGTTTACTATAAACACTATTCTTTCTATTTTTTTAATAATAATATGAACAGATGCAAGTGTATAATCTGGTGATAACATTGCCATAAAAAAACACCTCTTTTATCTATTAAAATTATAGCATGTTCAAATTTTTAAAAATATATCTTTTATGAACTTTAAAAAATTTTATTTTAGTAATAAAGGAGCATCCTCTTGATGCTCCATTACATAAGTAGCTTTGATTTTAGGATAACTTTGATCTTATCATATCCCATATCTAGCAATTGATCTGCTTCTTTTTCTGTCAAATTTAATTCATTCCTAATGCTTTCTAATCCTATATTGGTAGTGTATACCTTTTTTATTATATTAAAGCTCTCAACACCAATATATCCTATTTCTTCTTTTCTAGCATTATTTATAAAGGATTCCATAGAATCACTATTTGTCATAAAATAGTTTGTTATTATTTCTAATACATTATGAATAGATAATACTATTTTATCTGTATCAGGATTAATGATAATACCACTATATGGATAGCAAACACTAAAGAATCTATCTAATGCATCCTTCATTGGATGGATAGATAAATAATTGAAATCAATATTTTTTGAGGTAATATCATTTTTATCTAAATAGATAGGAAAATACATCCTATCCTTCAGATTATATTGAAAATATCCCATAGTATTATCTTCCGATAATACTTTTATAGGTATTATAATATTAGAATTCATGAATAAATCGAATTTATGATCCTTTAATTCATGGATTAGAGAATCCTTTAATTCTTCATTATTGAATACGATATTGGAATTAAAATTACAATCGAATTCTCTATCCCTAATTTTATAAATTGCAGTAGGTAGATCTTTAATTGAAGAATAGTATTCATAATCACTCATTGTGATTATTTTTTCTATTCTTCCAAAATGAATTCTACTGTTCATCTTTTCATTATCTAGTATAGCTATTAAATCTCCTTCCATAAATTTATTCTTATTAAAGGAATCTAATTTCGCTATAGATAATTCATCATGTAAATCACTTACAATGAAAAGAGTATGAATAGAGGATTTTGCATCCTCAATTTCTAAGTTTCTTGCAAGAGAATATAGCTTTCTTACATAGGTCTCTGAAATTACTCCTTGGTCCATACCTGGTTTAAATTTTTCAATTTTATCTACATATTTGTTGTAGATTTCATATGGTATAGGCTTAACCTTATCGAAGGATTTACCATTTATATCCTTTACGATATATTCTATATTGATGCCACAGCCTTCCTCCTCAAAATCATAAGAGGCATGCTCTAAGGATAGATTTTTGTTCTTTGATTCAATTAGATTCTTAAAATCATATTTTAAAAATTCTAACGCAAGTGGATCAAAGCCATAGTCTATGGCATTGATAATATCAATTTGAGTCCAAAGCTCATCAGTAAGATAGAATTTATAATCCATAAAATCTTTTAAAAAATCCCTTCGATCATAAATTGCATTAGGATATCGATTGCCAATGATAATCGTCTTCCATTCATCATCGATATAAACTAAGCCCTCAGGAGAAAATGTTTCCTCCTTACAATTTGGACATGTATGAAAATGAATATCTGCATTTAATACATGAGGCTTTAAATCCTTATCCTTTGGAATACGAATGAGTGCAGGATAAGAAGATTCATAGAATCTTCCACAGCCTTCACATTTCATTAATTTATCCTTAAAAATTGCCATGAGCTTCACCTCACCTTACTGTATATTTTTAAATTTTATCCACTACATCAAGCATTTCCTTTGAAAGCTTTCTTCTTACTGCTTTCACTAAGGATTCTGGTATTTCCTTATAGAATGCTTCTGCAATTGCACAAGAAATTGCAGCTGTGGTATCACAATCTCCTCCAATGGAGATTGTTGTTCTTAAGCAATCCTCAAAGGAGGTTGAAATTAAGAAGCAATATAAAGCCTGTGGAAGTGTCACCTGGCAGATTTCATCCTCATGGCGATATGTTCTTCTTAGTTCCTCATAATCTAATTGCTTAATTAAAGGATATTCCTTTTCCATATATTCTCTTAGGAATTCTTTAGATTTACCCATTCTTGCATAATAAATGGATAAGGCAGTTACAATAGCACCCTTCATGCCTTCAGGGTGGTTGTGGGTAACCTCTGTTACCCTCTTCGCTAGGTCAATAACCTCTTCTTCCGTTTTCCCTACCCAGCCAGCTGCAGAAACTCGCATGGCACTACCATTACCGCAGGAATTGTATGGTTTTCTTGCACTACCAAGTACCCAGCCAAAGAAATGTCCACCATAGCCTGCATAAGGGTATTTCTTACCCCATTTTTTAAGTGTATCAATTACATCATCCTTATTATAAGGATTTCCATTAATTAATACATCTGCAACAGCGACGGTCATTACAGTATCATCTGTAAAGCAAGACCTATCGACTACTAATTCAAAATTCTTGTGTTTAATATTATTAAATTCAAATCTTGATCCTACTACATCTCCAATAATTGCGCCTAACATATTTATACCTCCTTGCCATTCCAACCACAACCATCATCTTCTCTTACATTTAAGAATACTTCTACACTATGGTTAGATTCTTTTAATAATTCATTTAATTCATTTAAAGCTCTTTTGCATTTAACAATTCTTTTTTCAAGATAGATTTTGTTTAAAATTTCACAATATCTTTTTCCAAAAGATGTTTGAGGTTCTTGATTTACATAAAAAAATGCAATCTCTTTAGATAATTCATTAAATTCATTTCTTTCAATTAATTCCTGTGATATTGAATCTTCTTCAGGCGTAAAGTAATCTGTATAGCTTAATACTACCTCTAATACCTCCTTAGTACTTTTAACCTCTTCTACCGATTGAGTACCATTTTCTTCAATAATAATTGCATGTCTTCTTGCCATTTTATCTTTCTCCTTTAAACCATTTGAATTGTTCTTTTTTTGATAGCTTCTTAAATTTATCATCTAGGTGATAACCAAGTATATTGACAAGTGCATCAAATGCTTCTAAATCTATTTTGTCATCAAAATATAATCTAGAGAATGAGTATAATATTTCATCATCACTATTACCCTCCTTTTTTAATTTTTGAATTACTTCTTTTACTTCATCAATAGTCATTTTCATACCCCCTATATTTTTATCTATATTCATTTTATTGATAACTATTATTAAGGTGACCAGGTAAAGGAAGAAACAAAGGACATTCGAACGATTCACATGCATCTTGGAGTCTGGTCACCTTAATTCTTATTCACTCCTAGATGCAGGGTTAAACTCTAATTTATATAATCTTGTTTGATTACACCTACATTATAGTATATGAGATATAGCGTTTTGGTGTTAACACTAACACTTCGGAAAAAAAACACCCAAAATGAATTGAGTGTTCCATAGATTATGATTCTTCCTTTTTCTTCTTTTTTCTTTTAGGGGCTTCAAATTCAATAAGCACCTTTAATACTTCTGGGTACTTACTAAAATAATCTTCCATTTCTATTAATGGCTTTGTGAATCCATTATTATGAACTATGTATTTGAATATTTCTATATCTACATCATCCTTAGAAACAGGAGAAAATGTATATCCAGATATTTCCATATATTGTATTATTTGTGTAAAGTTTAGATTCAGTGCAAAGGCAGAGCTATATATTTCTTTTTTAGAGACCTGTTTCGCAAATCTAGCAATATTCTTTCTAGCATTCTTAGTTATAATAAGATCAAAGGTACTCCTTTTATTATCATCATCTGCGTTCTTAAATATTTTTGATATGAAATCATTAGGTGAATATAGGGATTCAATATCTATTTCATCTTCTTTTCTATAATTTCTTCTAATAGCATCCTGAATCAATCCTACACTTTTGATATCATTCTTTTCTATCTTTAATTCCGTATTTCTTCTATCATAATAGGGATAATTACTTACATTAGATACATTAAGATTTTTTTCTTTATAATACTCTTTTCGATTTGATGAATCATTTCTTGAATGAAATCTTACGGATACAATATCAATAGTTATATTTGGCTTATATTGGTATATGAACATTACATCATTCAATGCTTGATGAATATCCTCATATGAGTAACCATTAGCTCCTGTACCAATATATGGAATAGCTATGGATTTATACTTTAGGGAAATTGCTTTATCTATTACGAATTCAAATGCCTTTTTAAGCTGTTTATTATTTTCATCAAAATTCTTATAGGGCATTACTATATTAATAATATGCTTAGATGGTAGCTTTCCTGCATCAGTAACCTTTATATCAAATATTTTACCTTCAGGATGATTATCAATATAATCCTTTAATTCTTTTGATTCAGAGGCACGATATATAGAACGACATATCCTTCCAAATTCTTGTATATCCGTCCCCAAGGAATTCACAATACATTCCGTATCTATCGTTGTAATATCCATATATTTAGATGATAATGTTACATTATCATTTAAAATAGCTTTAGATAATACTTTCTTTGTAGCGAGATTATCCTTATTATCCACTTTTTTTATTTCTACTATATAATGTGGTTTATCATTCCTTCTAAATAGACTACATCTCCTTCATGAATTGAAGTATCAGGGCATAAGTAATCCAGTGTTTTAGAATTATTTGGATATTTTACACTTGCAATTCGAACCATAGGAAACCTCTAATTTTCTAATATATTTTTAAATACATTATAATTGCTGAATTTATCATCATTGTAACAATATACCGCAAATTCTACTGTATCAAAATGATATTCATTTAATAACTCTTTAAATAGTGAGGCAATAATTTCTGGAGGATTATGGAATGCTCCACACCCATAAGCCCCAAGAATGAATATATCAACATTTTCTTTTTTTGCTACCTGTATAATTTTCTTTAATCTATTATACATAAGTATTCTATATTCATTCCAATCATAAAACTTAACTGCCAAATCTGGTGCTGCAGATGTAATCACATCAACATAATAGTAATCCTTATCTTCCAATAGCTTAGGTGTTGATTCATCCGTTTTAAAAACCATTATATTTGGAAGATATATTAAATCATCATTACCTAATTCATCCATTTTACCATTCATATATAAATCCTTATGATATTGGTAAAATTCTTTTTTAAACTTTTCTAAGCAAGGGTAGAGTGTAGATATTCTACATAAGGATTCCTCTTGAGCTCCTGCAGACCAAGGGGCTCCACCAATGGAATGGTTATTAGCAAAATTTAATACTGCAATCTTTTTACCATTATAAGCCTTAGCGGCTTCATAGGTTCTTTTCTTTGAAACTATAAGGTTTGTCGTTTTACCATCCGGTTTAACATTTAAGTCATCTTCTTGCCTAACCATATATGATGCCTTATTCGTATTATCAATTTCCTTCATATATTTCTCATTATTCGTACATAGAGAATATGTATGATCCATTACAAAATGATTAATCCTTCTAAAATTCTTATCTTTAGCTATTTGTTCAATTTCTTTATTATACTCTTTTTCTATTCCCATATTTTCACCACCCAATAATAAAATGAACTTCCATACACTACTTTTATTTTACCACAATATATTATTACAAACCATCTATTTGAAGTGTAAGAAATACATTCCACTCAAAACTTTATTATGTGTTCACAAGTTCCACTCCACTATTTGAAGCTAATAAATTATATTTTTAAGTCAATATTTCCTATAATAAAATAAATGGTCCTTCATTTAAAATGACGATTATTTAGTCAAATTATTTGAGGGACTTCCTTCATTTATTTTGATAATAATATTTATTCGTTTCATATAAAATGTTAATCTACACCATTGCTTTAGTTTGCTTGTGTTTCCCCATTTTTTATTTCAAACATAAATTAATGATTTTATGCTGGATTAAACCTAACTCCCATCACAGTCCATAAATCTCGTCTTCGCTTATTTCTTTTTGGATATAGTTCAACGATTAAATCACTACTAAAAAATGAAATAATTTCTTTAAATCATCTAATGTCATGGTTAAATACCTCACTTTGACTGAAGTATAAACCCTATTTTTACATTATTTATGTCTATTTACCAACTTTTTGTTTGAACTTAGCAATAAAAATTTACAAATTTTTAATTCGTTCAGTTTCTCGATCTTCAATTTCATATGACCCATCATTTAATTCATTTAACCTTGTAATTAATTTACTAAGTAATTCAAGCATAATGCTTTTATCAGCTTTTTCTCTATCGCGATTAAATGTACATCCTTCACCATCTGAATCAAAATCATAATAGCTTGTATATAAATCGCAAATTTGGGTATTTAATTCTTGAATTATTTTATCATTATCTACAACATCAATTCCAGTTGATTTTTTAAATGTGTCAGGATCAATGTAATTTCCCCATATTGGACCAGCATTCCAATCAAGCATAACAATAATTTTTTCTTTCATCTTTTATTTCCTCCTTACAGGATATACAGATACAATATAACCATTTGTTCCAATTCCTGAGACTGTAAAATGTTTATTATTATATTCATATATTCTTTCAAAACCAGGTTTACCATCTTTAATCACTAATCTTTCATTTAGAAGATTACCACTTGAAACTAAGTTTTTGACAAAACCAGGAATATCCTTCTTTTTGACTCCATAAACATCATTGAAGTCTTTAGCGTGTTTATTAACAATATGTTTTAAACCACTTTTATCATTACCTTTTTCAAGCCAAACAACTTTTCCATTAGTATCCTTGGTAGCAAATACTAAATTTTTCTCACTAAACTTTACACCTTTATTCCTCAAAAGATTTATTTCATTTAGTCTTTCAAGCTTATGACTAACATGATCTAGTTGGCCAATTTGAGTAGCATAATCATACATTTGAATTGCATATTGATTTCCACCAGCGAATGGAATGGACGATTTCTTCCCCATATTATTTAACCCTCCTTAAGTTTTGTATTCTTAAGGCATTTTCAACAATAATTACAGGAATATTATTGTCATATGCATATTTTAAAATTTCCTTTGTAGTCTTATCACAAGAAGTCGAATATACAATAATTGCTTTTGGTTGAATATTATCTACAACATATTTTATTGCATCAATGCAAATCGCTTTATCTTCACCACTTGTACATCCTTTTAAACTAATTGCAACATTAGAACCTACATATATATTTTTGAAACACCATTCAAATGTTTTACGAAGACCATAAGTTAAATTTGGATATACTATCGCTTGTATTTCTAAAACTAGCCACCCAACAACGACAGCTTCTTTCTCAAGTTGATGTATTAATGTACTTTCCTTTAAATTTCCATACATAGAATAATCTGGAGCTATAATATATTTAACATTAGTCAATAAATATTTATAATACTTTAACAATTCAATATCTTTATAAATAATAGCCTCATATAATCCATCAATATCATCAAATTTATCATCGAAGATATAAAAACTAACGGCAGTAGTTATAGTTCTATGAAAATCTTTCGGATGATTAAATAGTGCAATATAATCCGGATATTCATTATGAAAATCACCAATCATAGGGAGCCCAAAAGCATTGCTTGGTTCCATCCTATTCATAATGTAATATCCATAAATATCACCTGAATCAATTGATTCCATATCAATATTTAATTGTATCTCTTTAAGAATCTTTTTAAGTTTACTATTCTTTTTAGTTTCGAATGTTTGTTTTGCCATAGCATATTCCTCCACATTCAAAGAGAAATATGCATAAAAAATAACTTTTTTTCATATATTTTTCTCCTTTATTGTTTGAATTTTTAAATAAGGATATGCTATAATGTTTATGTTGATGTGCATTATGCATATCCAATAAGTCTATTTCAGTACCAGTGAAATAGGCTTTTTTATTTTTATAATATTTAATTTTTAATAGTTTGCTGAAATAATTATTTTTTAAAATTATATCTCTCCTCTCTTTCAAAAATTCCAAGATCTTGAAGTCGATATTTAACTACGTTAAAATTAACTCCATAAGCTTTAGCAATTTTATTTATTGCACCGTACATCCATTTTTTTAATTCGGTTGGATTAACCGGTATAAATGTATACCTAATTGCCTTAAAAAACTCTTTAATAATAACATCTCTAGGCATTAATACAGCAGCATTCAAGTAATTTGTTTGTCGCTCAACTATATCAACAGCACTCATATTATCGTTCCAATTAGTACTGGAAAAACTATCTTTATTGCATATTTGAAGAATTGAATTATCAATTTTCAAAAAGAAAGGAATATCTTTAATCCAATGCATACTTTCATGATTAGCAACGAATCTCTCTTTTTCAATATCTTTTTTATCTATAATGGCTTGATTTATAACAACTGTTCCTTTTTTAAAGAATTCTTTATGTGGAATATCTCCCTTAGAGTATGATCCTTTAGGCCATACATAAAATTCTCCATCTTCAAAAAATATAAGTCCTAATATCTTCATATTTGGAGAAAGATATTTCCATTCAATATCTAACTTAAGGACATTTTCCATATAATCATAGTGATCAAATGGTATCATTTTAGATAATCTTTCTGGATAATTCTTTCTATTAATTTCATCAGCCATTTGTTCGAGAGTTTCTTTGCTATAATAATGCATTATAATTACGCTCCTTTCTTTTCAATCTCCTCGATAATTTTAATCCATTCATCTTCACCAAAATCTAAATCTTTTGCCTTACGTAATGCGACTTTAATTGCATCAACATTAGTTACATAATTGGCAATATCACCAGCAATAGTATCTTTATCCATTGCAGCGAGATCATACAATTTGCTAGTATCATTAGAATCCAGTTCTAGTTTTTCTGCTATTTTTGCAACAATTTCATCTGAAGGCGCATTTCTTTTGTCCTTTTCGATATCACTTAAATAAGATGGGGCTACTTCAATCATTTCAGCAAATCCTCGAAGAGTGAAACCTTTCTCTTGCCTTTTTTGCTTTAAAAATTTTGCAAACTCACTCATATTTAATTATCTCCTTTTGCTTGTTTGATAGCGTTCGCTGTTCGCTATCTGTTAACATTATATATTCTATTTTTCATATTGTCAATGCTTCTTTTATAAAAATAATCCATTTTATGCCTTTAATATATACTTATCTAACAAATTTTATCAAAAAAGCCCAAAACATGTTAATTTGTTTTTTTATTTCTTTACTTTCAATAACACTCAAATAATTCCAGTTATCATCAACCGAATACTTATCGACATATTTTTCAACGTAGAGGAACATCTCTGCTTCCACGACTTTATATATGACGAGGCTGAATTGCTTCACGCTTACGCATTTAGGCTTGTAGTATCCCTAACCTACGCTTAAACCTAATCTCACGACTTCGGCTCCAAGGTCTCGGTACTAGATGAGGTGCTAACTCTTTCTAGGTCGGACTCCCACCGACTATGTTAAGTGAACCGAACTGGCGCACCCTCTTTATTACATTTTGCCAAAAGGATTTTATAATTCAAATGTTTTGTTATAATTTGTTATAATCTGTTATAATTTGTTATAATGGTTATTCCCGATTTTTTGAGCCAGTAATTTTATTTTAGTGCGCCAGCAATATTCTTTATTTGAGCCATCGATATTTATGAATTGAGCCAGTGTATTTTGCCACACTGGCTCATAATATTTTATGGATGAAATCCTATATTAA
>NZ_JAXFPY010000062.1:0-10883 GCF_034179385.1 Anaeroplasma sp. | reverse complement strand
AAGCTAAAAAATTTTTGAAAACTGCGGTTTTCCTTTTAAGTATGCCCAAAAATGGGTATTTTTTATTATTTAAGTCTTTGGGCAAAAAGAAAAGAGCTGTAAGCTCTAAATCTCATTGCTGAAATTTATTTTTTTACAGCCTCTTCTTATTTTTTATTTTTAATAAAATCCCTAATTCACCAACCACTATTCATTATTCTTAATATTATGAGTTTGATAAGCATATTTTTCAACTTCATATTCTTTAATTGTTTTATACTTATTTTCATTAATTTCTTTAAGAGAAATTGAATCCATTAAAATATTGGTTAAATGTTCATATTCACTATATTCATCTATCGATGCCATAACTAGTGCATTTCTAAAATATTTAGCATGCTTTCCTATAAAATCAATATTTACCTTTAATTCTATCTGCTTAACAAATAAGTATAGAAATGTTGTTACAGTTCTAGTATTTCCCTCTCTAAATGGATGTATCCTCCATAATTTTGAAATAAACCATACTATTTTATCTATTTTTTCTTTAGATTTTAATTCTTTCCAATTCATTTTAATAAATTCTTTGTCTAATTTATTAAGATCAGTATTTATACTATTGTAATCTGAATAATTAACAGATAAACCAGCTAAAATAGGTTCTTCTTTATAAATGTTGATATTTCTTTTATTTCCAGCCCATTCATATAAATCAGAAAATAATATCTTATGAATCACAAATATATCTTTTAAAGATCTAATTAAAATGGGATTTCTAATTAAATTATTAATGTTCAAAGACACAATTGAATATTCAGCACCATCTAATTTTTTTTCATCTTTAATATCAAGTTTATTAATTAAAACCCTTGTTCCGGGATATATATACTTATCTACCATTCGTAAATAATCTCACAATACCAAATTTTGCTGTTTCATAATCAATATATCCTAACGAATATAGATGAATTAATTTTTTTGCTTCCACTGGAGGCTCATTACCATCAACTGAATTAATGATATAAGCTAATTCCTCGATATCATCCTTTTTATTAGAAATATCATTTAACTCAAAAGGAATTCCTCTCTTTAAAACAACCTGTCTTAAAAACAAATCAATGGATTGGCTTAAAGTCATCCCAATATTATTCAATATAGTTTCAGATTCTTTTTTTATATCTTCAGATATTCTTGCGTGTATTACTTCATTTTTCATATTCATCACCTTGATGTAATTGTATCACGTTCGTGATACATAATCAACAAGTTCACTTTCCTTTCTTCAAAAGAAAAAAAGACCTTTTACTAGGTCTCTATTATTCTTTAATGGCAGGACTAGCTGGATTCGAACCAGCGCATGAGGGAGTCAAAGTCCCTTGCCTTACCGCTTGGCTATAGTCCTATTTTCGGGTCTTTTTGTAAGACCCTTATTATTCTACTAAATTTTTTTCTAGTTTTCAAGAGACTTTTTATATTCATATACTAAAGCATCCGCTTTTTTTACAAATGAATCTAACGAATCCCAAGAAGGAAGCTTAGCTCCTGCAGCCTTAGGGTGTCCTCCACCTTCATATTCTGAGGCTAAAGCATTAATCACAGGGCCTCTAGATCTTAATCTGATTCTAATTTCACCTGGATACTCAATGAATAAAGCCCAAACTGGACATCCTTCTATTGTAGATATTGTAGATACCTGATTGGATGCATCCTCATCAGAAACCTTAAATTGCTCTATAGTTTCTCTTTTTAATACAATATAGGCAAAGCCATGCTCGCTCATCTTAAAGTTTGTTAATACCCAACCCTTAAGCTTTAGGGTATCTAGTGTTTCTACAGATAGCTTATTGTCGATAAATGCTAAATCAACTCCATGATCAACTAAGCATGCCGCAGCATTAAAGGTTCTTGCGTTTACAGAATCAAATTTAAATCTACCTGTATCAGTTAATATACCTGTATATAATGCAGTAGCTGCTTCCTTATTTAAAACGAGTTCATCCTTAAATTTTAAATAAAATTCTGTAATAATTTGTGCACATGCAGGAGAGGTTGTATCTACATACACATAATCTCCATATGGCTCTACATTTGGATGATGATCAATTTTAATTACGTATTTTGATTTTGTAAAGCGACCATCGGATAATCGATTTGATGCACCACAATCTACACAAATGGATAATGCATCATGAAATAATGCGTCATCAAGTAATGTTGGTTCTCCAATGAAGGATACATAATCGGATACCTCTCCAGTTACATAAACCTCCTTTTTTGGAAATGATGCCTTAATTAAATGATATAGGCCATATTGAGTTCCAATACAATCTCCATCTGGTCTTGAATGACCATGAATAATAATTTTATTAAATTCTTTAATTTTTTGTAAAATATGTTCCATATTTCCTCCTTCTACTTCGTTGGCCAAGTCCTCATCTTTCTTTCTATGCCATTTAATGTAATGGTTTGATTAAACCATTCACTATCCTTAAGTTTTATTAAATTATTTGAAGCCCAAAGGCCAATATTTATACCATTCGATGAAACAATAATATTACCATTCATAGCTCTAAAGCCTGTAGAATGTATATATTCTTCTCCAACCTTAGCGCCAACCTTATCCGATTCTGGGTTACCATACTTGTCATATTTTAAATTGCCATTTTTGTCTATTGCTTGCTTAGCAACGGCAATTTCAAAATTACATACCGTTGGTGCGTAGACTCTATCCGTCCATTCTGCAATACGATTAATGAAATCCTGAGTTGGGAATTGGTTATCTGTATTTGCGGTATATTGATCTGTACCACAGCAGCAGCAGGCAACACAAAGCTTTGGTTGTAATACATCTAATAAGCAATCATTCGATGATGTTTTAGAGCCATGGTGTCCTGCCTTATATAAATCAACAGAATACATTGTTTTTTCATTTGTTGAGCCATCATAATATTCAGCAAATTTTTCTTCCCCTTCAAGCTCTAAATCTCCACCTAAGAAGAATCTATGATATGAGCCATTATTGTTATAAGTGAATAAAGTTAATACAGAGAAGTTGTTTTCGTCTTTTGAATCAGCTTTGCCATTATTATCATTATCATAATAATAATAATTATATAAGATATCCATAGTTACATGTTCAGATAGCTGATATGTTCTTTTCGCACCATTTAAATTCAAATAACAATCTCCTGCCGTATAATGATTTTTTGCATAGGTATCTCTGGCATTTAGGTAATTGCCATAGGCAGATGTTGTTTTTGTTGTGCCTGCAAAATAATCTCTTGAGGATTTACCAGAATTCTTAAATGCTTGAAACTGTGTATAGGTTTCAGAGGTAAAATCAATAACAGTATCAACCTCATAATTTTGGAAGAATTTAGGGAATGCATAAATATGATCTGCATCACCATGTGTTGCAACGACATATTCTAGCTTCTTATCCTTGCAATATTTATTAATATAAGCACTTGTTGTAGTATAGGATTCTTTCGTTGAGCCAGCATCAATTAAAATATCTGTATCTCCAGCCTTAATATAGGTACAATCTCCTGCGGCATCATTTCCAAGCATCATAAAATGAATTTGGAATTCATCATAACAAATATCTTCAACAATCCCACCTACATATTTTACAAATTCATTCTTTAAATCCTTAGTTTCCTTAAAAATCCAAACATATTCCTTTTCTACCTTGGTAGGTAAAATGCCTATGGATACTTCCTTTGGATGATTATCCTCTAGGATATATAAGGATACCACACCGGATACATCCTTTGCAATAACATATAAGGATTCTTTTTCTAAGATAGATTCTTCCTTTACAATGAATTCATCATTTATAGAATCATATTCAACCTTATAATATTTTAAATTGCTATCAAAGCTATAGCTTTTTTCTTCAATATCTTCTGTAGATGTTGTAGTTTCCCCTACTTGATTTGTAGTCGCCTCAACAGGAGAATCTTTTCTTTTATCTCCAAAGGATATAATTCCTACTTTCCACAAGATAACGAATACAATAGCTATAATGACGAATAATACAACTAAGGTTATAAATAATTTAGGGCTTTTTTTAGCAAGCTTCTTTGCTTTTTTTATTGCCTTTTTTGTTTTTCTTTTCTTTGCCATATAATCATCTCCAACCTACAGTATCATTCTATCATAAATATTCGTATTTTCGAAAGAAAAAAAGGGAAAAATTCCCTTTTTGGCATTAAGGTAACCAAATACCCTTTGATGCTAAAACAACTCTTAAAACTAAATAAACTAAATAGGCTATATATAATCCTAAGAATAAAAATCCCATCCACTTCTTTAGCTTACCTGTAAAGGATAAACCGAAGAGTAATAAAGTTATTGTCATCATAAATACTAAATCAAAGATAATTGTACTATCTGCAACGATTGGATTAATGGTTGCAGAAATACCTAATACGAATAAAATATTAAAAAGGTTTGAACCGATGACATTACCTAGGGCCATATCCACCTGGCCTTTTTTCGCTGCAATTACAGAGGTTACAAGCTCAGGTAGTGATGTTCCTACCGCAACAATCGTAAGTCCTACAATCTTTTCAGCCAAATTTGCCTCAATACCAATTGCGGTTGCGCCCATTACAGCTAGATTCTTAGCCCCTACAACAACAAGCTCTCCGCCTAAGGCAATTCCAAGTGCGCCTAAAACTAAGAATAGTATAGCCTTCCATACAGGCATATCTTTTATTTCTTCATCCTCTTCGTCACTTGGATGTTTTTTGCTATCTAAGATTAGATAAATTAAATAGGCTACCATTAATACAATAAAGACAATTCCTTCCCATCGCATAATCGTATAATCACCTACTATAGAGGAAATACCAAAGAAAATACCAAATAAAACAAATAATAAAGATGCACCAATTAAAAACGGATAATCTCTTTTCATTACTGCCTTTTTAACTATAATTGGTGTGAATATAATCGATAATCCTAATACCAATAAAATATTACATATGTTAGATCCAACAACATTACCCATCGCAATATTAGCTTGAATTGTTGTACCTGTAGATATAGAATCCACTAATGCAGAAATAGAATCGGATGCGGATACCGCAAGCTCAGGGCATGATGTTCCCATCGCTACTATTGTAAGTCCTATAACCAAAGGAGACACATGAGCCTTTTTCGCAATTGCTGCAGCACTATCTACAAAAAAGTCACAACATTTTACTAAGAAAAAAACTCCAAGAATCAAAAAAATTACAAAAAACAAAATACTCCAATTCCCAATAGTCCAGCTAGATATCCAAGAATCAACAAAATCTAAAAACATTTGTATACCCCCTTTTTAGAAACAAAAAGACCACAGTACCACCATAAGGTACTGCAGTCTCAAAATTTAATATAATACCGGGCCCTACGCCGCGATTGTCGGTATTACAACCCTTTTACTAGGCTTTCTACTCCCTGCGAGTAATAATATTTATTTTGAAGAATACTCTGATGATATTTTAACAAAATCTTTTCCTAAAATAAAGTCCTCAATTGCATTTGCTGCAATTTCTACTGCAGAATTCATAATTGAAAGCTCACTAGAGTCAAATTTTTTTAATACCCAATCGATAACAGGAATGACATCGGATCGATCAATTCCTATTTTAATTCTCTTATATTCCTCTGTATGAATGTGCATTTGAATGTTCTTATGTCCGTTATGGCCACCTGCACTTCCTTTAGCACGAAGTCTTATTCTTCCAAGGCGCGAATCTAAATCATCAGAGATGACTAAAATATCCTCGACTGGAATTTTATAGAAATTCATAACTAAGCTTACTGCCTCACCAGACAAATTCATATAAGTCATTGGCTTAAGTAATATTGCCTTATTTCCACCTAAATTGACCTGGGCAAGCATTCCCTTCATTTTAGGCTCAAGGCTAAAGGTTATATCGTGCTTCTTTGCGAAAGCATCTACTGCCATAAATCCTGCGTTGTGACGAGTATTCAAATACTCCTTGCCAGGATTTCCAAGTCCAATTATTAGCTTCATATTTTTATAATAATTCTCTCTTACTCTTATCGTATGTATAAGTAAATAAACCGGATAATGGTTCATCAGATAAGATTCTTAAAATACCATGGCCAAGTAGCTGACCAACACTTAATACTGTAATCTTATCAATTTTCTTCTCTTCAGGTAATTTGATTGTATTTGTAATAATCATTTCCTCTAATACAGAATTCTTAATTCTTTCAATTGCAGGACCAGATAATACACCATGAGTACAAGCAGCATATACAGCTGTAGCACCAGCGTCCTTTAATGCCTTTGCACCAACAGTAAGTGTACCTGCAGTATCTACCATATCATCAACTAAGATACAAGTTTTACCCTTAACATCACCAATAATGTTCATAACCTCCATCTTGTTTGGTTCTGGTCTTCTCTTATCAATGATAGCCATAGGAGCCTCTAGAATCTTAGCGAATTCTCTAGCTCTTGTAGCTCCACCATGATCTGGAGATACAACAACAACATTTTCTAAATGCTTATCCATTAAATAATTTACTAAAATAGGCAATCCCATAAAGTTATCTACAGGAATATCGAAGAAGCCCTGTTCCTGTGCTGCATGAATATCCATTGTAATAACTCTATTTGCACCTGCAACCTGTAATAAGTCTGCAACAAGCTTAGCACTAATTGGCTGACGGCTTCTTGCCTTACGGTCCTGACGGCTGTAGCCGTAATAAGGAATTACAAGGTTAATCGTCTTTGCAGAAGCTCTTTTAAGTGCATCACACATAATTAATAATTCCATTAAATGGTCGTTAACTGGTGCACTTGTAGGCTGAATTACAAACACATGGTGTCCACGTACTGTTTCGTTAATTTGGACGTTGATTTCACCATCTGCGAAATGTAATACCTCGCAATCAGAAAGTGGAATACCAATAGAATCACAGATTTCCTGTGCTAATTCTGGATTTGAAGATAATGTGAAAACTTTTACTTTTTTTCCCAATAAGATTGACATGAGAAATTTCCCTCCTAAATAGTTTTAAACCATTATAGATTATAGCATATTCAAAAAATAATTCTAGATTTGACCTCTTGAAAGTGGTTTCTTGAATAAGAAATAGCCGAATTTCTTCGGCTATGTTCCTTAATTATTGTTTTCAATTAGGAATAATGCAGTTTTTCTTCTTAAAATATCTGCTTTAACATCCTCTAATCTTTCTTCCTTAAACTTTTTAAATTCCTCATCTGGAATCTGATAATAATTTTGATACATAGAAAGCTCACGCTCTACTTCCTCATCGCTTGCAACAATATTTTCGTTTTTTGCTACATACTCGAGTAATTGATCTCCTTTGGCCTGTGCCATAGCTTGATCTGCAAGCTGATTACGGAAATCCTCAACACTCATTTGCTGCATAGCTAAATAGGAATCCATATTTAAGCCATATTGTGCAACCTGACTTTCATAATAAGCATAGATTTCATCTACAGACTTTTTCATAACCTCATCTGATACTTCAATTTCAGAATTATCCACAATATTCTTAATTAATCTACCTAAATATTCATTATCTAAATCATTTTTCTTTTTCGCATTCATTTGACGAGCAAGCTCATTCTTTAATTGCTCTAAAGAATCAAGACCAAAGCCTTTAGCAAATTCATCATTTAATTCTGGAGTAACCTTTTCCTTTACCTCATGAATATGACATTTAAAAACTACAGCCTTACCAGCTAAGTTTTCCGCATGGTATTGTTCTGGGAAGGTTACGTGTACATCGACATCATCCCCCTTAGAATAGCCTACCAATTGCTCCTCAAAGCCAGGAATAAAGGAACCAGAGCCTAAGCCTAAATCATATTTTTCAGCTGTACCACCCTCAAATGGTACATCATCTAATAACCCCTTATAATCAATATTTACTGTATCACCTAAAGCACTCTTGCCTTCCTTTTCCTTATAGGTAATCTTGCTTTTAAGTAAATTATTTAATTCCTGATTCATTTCTTCTTTAGTTGCAGGAGTAAATTCCTTCTTACCAACATTTAAATTCTTATAATTGCTAACGTTCATTTTTATATTCTCACTTTCATAAACTAAAACCATTATATAGGATTCTTCTAAAAATTGAAAGAAGAAAAGAAAATATGCCCAAAAACTGGGCATAATCTATTTCCGCA
This sequence comes from Anaeroplasma sp., assembly GCF_034179385.1. Lineage (NCBI taxonomy): Bacteria > Bacillati > Mycoplasmatota > Mollicutes > Anaeroplasmatales > Anaeroplasmataceae > Anaeroplasma > Anaeroplasma sp. The sequence goes on along the minus strand of NZ_JAXFPY010000062.1, from coordinate 2,719 downwards.
ATTATCATAATCAAACAATAAACGCTTAGGAAATCGAGGTTTATTAATTCTTGACTTAATTGGTACAATTCATTTTGGCGCATTCAGGATATTTATTACAAATCCTTTTTAGATTTCAGATGCAAAAATATCATCATAATAGATCATTGCATAAGTCCTTTTCTTAATATTATTTTCATCTAGTTTCTGAATACTGTATTCCTTCCCCATTTCTATATTAAAATCCAAAATCTTCTCATTTTCTTTATAAATCTTTGAATCATAATAATATATAAGTGGACACATATTAATGATATATGATTGAGAAGGCAAATTCGTAACACATTCTAACATTAATGTACTTAAATTATATTTATATAATAAAACATTATTAAAATTACATAAACAAGTATATTTTGGAATGCAATCACATTTATAGTCATATAGTGCAAAATATATATCATTACCATGAATTTCTATCGTTTGAAATATTGCCTTATTTCTAACGTTAAAATTTCCATCATTAATACACAAATTCTCATCGTCTATTCTTATTGTTATTAGCCCATAATCGAGTATATATAATTTAGTTTCATTCCTATATGCCATATACCGCATATTATCATTTACCAAATACAAATCATAATTATGAATATTAAAAAGGCTGTTAAACCTAGGAAAAGAATAAATCTTCAAAACCTAGGTTTTTTTCACAACCCCTTGCAAGTTTGCGTATAATACAATTATTTTATTATTTTATTTTGCGAATATATTTCAATCGTTTTAACAATTTGCTTTCTTTTATCTAAATGAATTTCTGTTCCATCAAAAGCCTTAATTTTAAGTGCTGGATTTCTCATTATATTTGCTTCTTCTATTGTATCTACTTCTTCCCATTTAAGTTGTTTAACAATTCTATTTTTGAATAATATTTTAATGCCGCTTTCATCAAAGTATATAATTTGGAAAATCCAATAAAATCCTATTAGAAAGAACAAAACAATTAAAGATAAAGATATTATCAATAGTATCCAACCAAAATTTTGTCCATAACTTAAACTTGTAAAAAAGCCTACAAGTAACAATATCTCGAAAACCATTATCACAGCAAAGTATGATATCGTTTGGAATAGATTTTTATAAAATTTATTTTTTAACATAATCTTTCCTCCTAATGACTAAAAAGATGAAATTAGTTTACCAATTAAATATGATGTTAATCATAAGTGGCTTCTGTACCACCAGCAATTAGTCCAGCTAAGAATCTTAAGGCAAATTTAGAATTTACATCTGTTGCCACTCTACCCATAGATCCAGCAATTGAAGACATAGCAGATCCCTTACCAGCCAAAATATTTAATGAACCCATAATCGCAGATGTTGCTAATGATTCTCCCCAGTTAATATCTACATTTTTGAACTCTGAGCTATGCCAACTAGTATAAACTGTTCCTGCTAAATTTCCAGCAAAACCTCCTGCAAACGAAGCGGTAACCCCTAGAGCCATATAACCTACACATGCGAGATTAGCTACTTCAGATGCCGCCGCAAAGGCCATTCCTCCTAACCCGGCACCCACTCCACACAACGCACCAGAAATAGCACCGCCAATATAACTAGCAGTAAAATCTCCTCCATTAGCTTTTGTTACATAACCATTAATTAAAGAACCGGCTCCAGCACCAATTAATACACCACCAAGAATACCACCAACGCCAGTAGCACATAAAACGATACCACCTACTATGGCTGCTCCACTAATTAACCATGCTGCCCATTCAGGTAAGTGTCCACTAGGATCAGAATACATTATTGGTTGATTCCAACAATATGCATATAGATTTAATCCAATAATACTCGATGAATCTAGGTATTCTATAGAATCTGGGGTAATAAATCTTAAAAGTATAGGATTATAAAATCTACTCTTTAGATAATATAATTCTATATCTGTATCATAATAATATCCTTTACATCTGAAATTAGATATTACAGTTCCTGTTTGATTTATGATGTTACCAAAGGCGTCATAATCAAATTTAGATACTATTACACCATTATTATCTATAATTCCTATGATATTACCTAATACATCCCTTATATAAAAGTATATAGTATTATTCTCTTTATATCCATATAACTGATTGTTTTCATCATAGAAATAATCAATTATGTTATTACCACATACTTCTTTTATTAGCTTTCTGTTATCATAATAATAATTTGTAGTAGTTGTTGAAACAGGATAATCACCTTCTACAATAGTTACTCTCTTTTTTATGATTAAGCCTTCTAAATCATAGGTATAATTAATTCTCTTATCATCCTTACTAACGGATACTAATCTTTTACCTTGATACGAGTATTCGTATCCATTATAGGATTTCATTAAAAATGGATGAATAGTATCATATTCGATTGGATTATTATTGTAAGATACTAATCTAGATGAAGTATCATAGTCATAATGATTAGTACCATAATCCTTTATATTACCATTACTATCGTAATCTAATATTTTATTATCATCCTTTGATAAGTATCCTAAATCATTATATGTATAGGTATGAGAACCAAAGGTTGTATCTGTAATTGAGGTTACTCTACCTAAGGAATCTAATGTATAGTTTCTTTCATAATTGGTATTATTAATCTTAAATGTTTCCTTCTTTACTTGTAAAGAGGTATAGGTAGCATCATTATATCTTGTTTTAAAGGAATACGTATCCTTTAATACTTC
>NZ_JAXFPY010000061.1:0-6774 GCF_034179385.1 Anaeroplasma sp. | reverse complement strand
CTCCTTATAATTGAATCGTTATTTCTAATTCAATTATAAAAGATTTTTAAGTGTTTTTAAATAGCTATTATAGAAATGCTACATGTTTAATAATATTGACTTGAAAAAAATGGGTTTATCTCTCCTTGTATCTTGTAGTTGTAGTTGCACCATATACATTTTAAAGCACCTACTACCTATAGGTAGAGATGTAAAATACGGTACACTACTTATAATTTAAAAAGACTAAAAAAATCCTTGCCCAAAAAAATGAGGACATCAATCCTCATATAATATAATTTTACCAAATTCAACCGTTTTTTTAACATCGATTACTCTTTGATTGGTAGATCCTGAATACTTAAGCCTTGGATCCTTTTTTTCTATCATAAATCTTCCATCGACTAAGACATCTATATATTTGAATATTTCCTTATTTGGAATTTCATCAAATAAATAACCACTCCAAGCCCAAAGAGTTTTCTTTGGATACATTTCCTTAAAGCGCCTTGCAAGATGTATTGTACCATCTATATTTAAAGGATGCATGGGCTCTCCACCTAATATGGAAAGCCCATTAATATAATCTTCCTTGCAAAATTCTAATATCTTATTTTCAATATCTATGGTATATTCCTTACCTAAATTGAAATCCCAGGTTTCAGAATTAAAGCAGGATTTGCAGTGAAATATACAGCCTTGAAAAAATACAGATACTCTTACACCAGGTCCGTTAGAAATATCCATTTTACGAACCTTATTATATCGCATTATAGATCACTATCCTTATTATCTAAGTGAACAACTCTTTCCTTGATTTCCTGAGTTCTACCCTTATTCCAGAAGTTTGTGCCAATATACCCACAGGTTCTTCTTGCCACATTGAGTAACTTATGGTCTCTGCAACCACAATTTGGGCAATACCATTCTAAATTCTCATCAAGCTTAATCTCACCATTATATCCACAAGCCTGACAATAATCCGATTTCGTATTTAATTCAGCATACATAATATTATCGTAGATGAATTTAACAACATTCATTACAGCGTCAATATTATTATTTAAATCTGATGTTTCAATATAAGATATTGCTCCACCTGGAGATAGACGCTGAAATTCACTTTCAACCTTCAATTTCTCATAAGCATCAATTTCTTCGAAAACAGGTACATGATAGGAATTTGTAATATAGTCTCTATCCGTAATACCATTAATGACACCAAAGCGATCCTTTAGGCACTTTGCAAATTTATAGGTGGTAGATTCAATTGGAGTACCATAAACAGAATAATCAATATCCTCTTGAGCTTTCCATTCCTTACATTTATCATTTAATAATTGCATTACCTTAAGACCGAATTCCTTGCCCTCACCACCATCTGTATGAGAGTGGCCTGTCATATATTTTACACATTCATATAATCCAGCATAGCCTAAGGAAATTGTAGAATATCCACCATGAAGTAGTGGCTCAATGGATTCTCCCTTCTTCAATCTAGCATGAGCACCATATTGCCATAAAATTGGAGCAACATCAGAGGTTACCTTCGATAATCTCTTATGACGAATTTGAAGAGCTCTATGGCAAAGTTCTAATCTCTCATCCATAATCTTAAAGAATTTATCCATATCCTTATCTGAGGATAAGGCGGCATCAACTAAATTGATTGTAACAACGCCTTGGTTAAATCTACCATAATATTTTGGTTTGCCATTCTTATCTACATATGGAGTAAGGAAGGATCTACATCCCATGCATGGGTAGCAATTTCCATTGCCATTCTTATCAATCTTATATTCCTTCATCTTCTTTTCAGAAATATAATCTGGTACCATACGCTTAGCTGTACACTTGCAAGCAAGCATAGTTAAATAATAATATTTTGAATTCTCATGAATATTATCCTCCTCAAGCACATATAAAAGCTTTGGGAAGGCAGGGGTAATATATACGCCCTTTTCATTTTTCATGCCTACAATTCTTTGCTTAAGAGTTTCTTCAATAAGCATAGCAAGCTCTTCTTTATATTCCTTGGTTTCACCTAAATACATGCAAACCGATAAAAATGGTGCTTGACCATTGGTTGTTGTCATAGAATTAATCTGATATTGGAAGGTTTGTACACCATCGGTAATTTCCTTTGCTAAATCCTCATTCGCAAATTTATCTACTAATTCTTTCTCTAAGCCTCTATTTTGATATTTCCTAATATAATATTCCTTAGATAGACGAACAAATGGAGCTAAATGAGTTAAGGAAATGGTTGTGCCACCATACTGGCTAGATGCAACACAGGTAATAATTTGAGTTGCGATCGTCATAGCTGTTAAAAATCTATGAGGCTTCTCAATCATTACACCATTAATATTTGTACCATTTTGCAGCATATCCTCTAAGTTAATTAAATTACAGTTATGTAATGCATTTTGAGCAAAGTAATCCGCATCATGGAAATGAATAATACCTGAGTCATGTGCATCTACAATATCCTGAGGCAAAAGGAATCTTTTTGTAATATCGGTAGATGTAATACCTGCAATATAATCTCTTTGCGTTGTAACAACTCTTGCGTTCTTATTCGAATTTTCTGTATTCCAATATTCACTAGACCCTTCAATTAATTCCTTAATTGTCTGATCTGTTGTATTACTCTTTCTTACAAGCTCTCTTCTATAACGATAGGTTATATATTTTTTAGCAACCTCATATTTTCCAATCGTCATGAGCTTTAGCTCAATGATATCCTGAATATCCTCTACTAATATTCTTTTTTTCTCTCTTGATTCAATATATTTAATTATATTTCTGATTTGGATAGGAGATACTCTTTTATCCTCATCTACAGAAGCATTCGCCTTTTCAATTGCTGCTTCAATCTTATCTGGACAGAAATCTACGACATGTCCATCTCGTTTAATTACCTTCATAATACCACCATCTTTTCCGAAAAATTCAAGTGATATTATATACCTAAAAAATTTTATATAGTGTTGTATTTACAACAAACTAACCAAAATGATATAATAAATTTAAGAGGGAGGAATTCAAACTATGAATGACTTATTTTTTAACATTCCAGAAAGCGATAAAAAGACACTTCTTTTAAACCTAAGGGCAATTAAATCACAATTCCCTTCAGGAGTCACTGTTTTCAATGCTGAAAACAATAATACCATGGGTATTATTGATAGTGGATTTGTACAAATTATAAGGAATGATTACAATGGAGATAGAATTTTAGTTGAGGAATTATCCAAGAATCAAATCTTTGGAACAAGGATATCCTCGATTACCTCTCATGATTATGAGGTAATATCTGTAAGTCCTTGTACCATAACCTTCATAGAGTTTACTGAAATCTATTCCGATAGAATAAAAAATCTCCCTTATTATTTACAGCTTCAGGAAAACTTAATTCGAATTATGTCGGATATTATTTTAAAGCGAAACGAAAGAATTCAGGTTCTATCCCAAAAGACGATAAGAGAAAGATTATTAGAATATTTCAAATTGATGTCTAAGCAACAAAAATCAAAAAAAATTACCCTGCCCTTTACCTATACAGAGCTTGCAGATTATTTAGGAATTAATCGATCTGCGATGTATAGAGAGCTTAGTAATTTAAAGAATGAGAAGCAAATATCTATCAATAAAAAGGTAATATCCTTATATTTCTATTTTTAAAAAGAGGCCGAGGCCTCTTTTTAAATGATTTCTTCCATATAGGTTTTAAGTACATGCAAGCCTAAATGCTCATAAAATCTTTTCGCACTAGGGTTCAATTCCCAAACATTTAAGGTTACGTTATAATAAAGATTTTCCTTTGCGTATTCTTTTACATATTCATATAGCTTAGTACCAATCCCTTGGCCTCTATATTCTATATCAACACATAAATCATCAATATATAAAGTCTTAATATCGGTTAATACCGTATCATTTTTATGGCAAATGGTATTGCAAAATGCATAACCAATGGGTAAATCATTTCTATCGGTATAAACAAAGATAGGGTCTAAATCCTTATTTAGCATAAGCTTTAGCTCATCCTTAACATATTTTGTTCCATCCATAAAAATATCTGGTCTACCCTTATGATGTACTCTTGCAACCTGCCTAAGCAAATCTAAAATTTTATCTATATCCTTTTCTTTTGCCTTTCTGATCATTATATTACCTTCTCAATATCCTCTTTTGTAATCTTTAGAATGTCATTAGATGCAATATAAATACCTTGAAGTTTTTCCTCCATAGATATTTTTATATTCGTATTCTTAATAGAATAAGTCCCCTTATCCATCCATAAGGATGAATCATAGAATCTCTTATTATCGAAAGCATAATCCATGATACTTCCAATACCTATGAATGTACCCTTGGTCATATGTATATCCCCTATAACATCTAACACCTTACCATTTGGATCATCCGCTTTCGCTCTTGACACGACAATACCACCCTCTTGAATATAAGATCCATTACTGTCGATTCCATCGACATCTCCTCCAAATACCATGATATCTAGGATACCCCCTGTAACATTTACAACAGGATTAAGCTTGCCGTAGGTTGCATTGATGCCATCGTCTTTTGCCAAAATATGCATATCTCCACCGTTGACATTCACTATATTTGCCTCAACCCCTTCAATGGCATTCGTAATAGAGATATTCCCTCCATTGATGGTAAAAATACCATCTGCATGAATTCCATCATCTAGGCTATATATATCGATATAACCACCATGAATGGTAACATCTCCTAAGCCTCCATGGCTTATAGATTCAATTAATACATTCCCATTAGCGTGAATCGAATCCCCTAAGGATGTTATTTTAATTGTACCACCATATATGGTTATCCCATTGGATGCTTTAATTCCCTTATAAGACAATCCTTCCGTATTCTCCCGTCTACTAGAATATTCTACATGTCCTGTTTGAATCGATAGGGATACTCCTTTAAATATATCGACATCATATGCAGAATCGATTCCATCATCGAATGCATCAATATAAATCGTACCGCCTAAAATATGAATCGTACCATGCTGGTTATTTTTAAAAGACACATCGGAATTATCACTTTTAATGCCATCTGCTTCTATAGATATAGCAATAATATCCCCAGATTCAATGGTAACAGAATCATTTCCCCTTAAACAATTCTTTATAGATGTAGCATTTAAAATAATATTTTTTATATATAAATCATCCGTAGATGCGATAGCATTATTATAGCCACCTTCAATCACTAATGACCCTCTACCAGAAATTTTTAAATCACATTTTGCATAAATTGCAGCCTCACCATATGCCTCATTATCGCTTTCCTTTTGATTTCTTTCATCGATAATTTCATTATAGGTATCCTCCATCGCACGAACCTTAAGGCTTGAGGCTTTTTTAGCAAAGATTGGTGCATTATAGGAGTTCGTTATTTTTACACCATTTAGTTCAAGTAGAACATCTATATTGCCATCTATTTCAATTCTTCCATGGATTAGAGCACCCTTTAGGCTATATAAGCCACTCTCTATTATTTTATATACCATTCCACCATCATCAGTAATAGTTTCATAAATCCCATCTAGAGTTTCTATAGAGAATGGTTCTGTAATATCCTTTTTAAAAGTTTTAGCATCCAAAGGAGTCTTATCTACTCTTTCCTCATAAGAATCATTATGGGTTGTTTTATTTGGATTAATATCGATATTTTGATTACCACAGGATGAGGCTACTAAGGCTAAAGCCAAAGCCATCAACAAGAATAGTTTATTTTTTTTCATCGTTTGCTATCCTTTCTATTCATTTCAATTTTAAAATAATGAATTTTGAGATAAATCCCATTATTTATAAATATTCCCTATTTTTTTATATCTACTATAGTAATATCCTTTGGATATTCATTTAATACCCTACAGCCATCCTCTGTTACCAAAACTAAATCCTCGATACGAACTCCAATTTTATCCTTAATATAAATACCAGGCTCAATGGAAAAAATCATACCAGGGGCAGCAATAATCGTACTAGACTTTGATACATCACCAAAATCATGATCCTCTATTCCAATGAAATGGCCTAATCTATGATTGAAATATTTTCCATATCCAGCACCCTCAATAAGATCTCTTGCAATCTTATCTATGTAAGATAATTTTACACCAGGCTTTATATGCTTTATTGCCTCTTGATTTGCCTCTTTTACTAAATTATAGATTTTCTTTTCAAAAGCTTTTGGCTCACTCGTGAAGAATACTCTTGTCATATCTGAGCAATAATCCTTATATACTCCACCGACATCTAAAAGTACCATATCCCCTTCTTCTAGTATTGTTTTTGAATCGGGAGTGTGGTGTGGGTCTGTAGAATTTGCCTTAAAGGCGACAATAGGAGTGAAGGAAACTCTAGAAATACCATGTCTTTCATATATTCTATAGATTTCTTCTTGTAGTTCGGATTCAGAAATACCAACCCTTAAGGCATTCTTCATGTCCTCCATACATAAATCATTTAAATGTGAGGATGTAATCATGAGTTCCTTTTCTATATCATCCTTAATAAATCTTGCATAATCTATAGCAAGTGATGTCTTATAGGCACTTGCCGCATGTAAATCCATTAGGGCTATTAAGAATCTAGATGGGAAGGATTTATCGATGCCTAAGGCCATATAATGCTCGATATAGGGTAATAATTTATCTGGACCATTTTCACTATCGTTATAATAAATGACATCGACATCCTTATCACTAAAGGAAAATAAATCATTTAGAACGAATATGGGCCG
>NZ_JAXFPY010000043.1:0-5099 GCF_034179385.1 Anaeroplasma sp. | reverse complement strand
TAAATAGAAAATAAAATTTAGGTATTCACATTTCTATATTTATATGGTATACTTAATAAGTAACTTGAGATGGACTGTTAGCTCAGTTGGTAGAGCAACTGACTCTTAATCAGTGGGTCTAGGGTTCGAGTCCCTAACAGTCCACCAGCTTAAAGATGAAATGGTTGATAAACCATTTTTTTATATATCCATATGAAAGATAAGGTTGACATTGCTGCCAACCTTTTTTTCATAGAAATAAAAACATAAAAAATAAACAAAAGAATCTTTTACTACTATAGATTAATTTAGCTTTTTGCCACAAAATTCGCAGAACACTGCATCATTATCTAGCACATTGCCACAATACTTACAAAACTTATGATCCTTATCTGGATCCTCTACCCTTTCATTTTTTGTAGAGTTTATCGCCTCACAAGTATCTTTAACAACCTCTTCTATTGTATCCTTATAAGCATGATACCCCTCATGTACAACAGGCTCACTTTGGCAAACCACAAAGCCAGCAATTGCTCTTCTGTGAATAATCAGGGATAATACCACTCCACCAGCAAAGCTAAGGAAGAATCCAAGTCCAATCATGAATGCTCCTCCCATGATCATTCCTGAATTAAAGTCTTTCCCTTTTTTTAGTTGTGTATCACCAAAAAGAGAGCCAAAGCTTGAATCTGTAACTGAATCCGTTGCTTCTTGATTAAAGCCTAAAACCATTAAAACAATTCCACCAACAAGCAAGGCTCCACCTAAGATAAGAAAAAGGATTCTTAAAATCTTTAAAACCTTAATTACATGCTGATATTGTTCTTCATTTACATACTTTCTTTCCATAGAATACCTCCATAATCTATTTCTCATATAAAGTGGGTTCCCCGTTTCGATATATACCCAAACCCTTGGGTACTACTCCCTTTTATGGAGTATTATTTAATTCGTATATAATATTAACCCAAAATATAGGGTTGTCAACAAAAATCGCAGATAGAATAACAAAGTTCTCTTGATTTTCTATTCAACCTCATTTAGATGATATTTTAATTCTAATGCGTAGGCATATAGCTTATCTGGATTATTCTTTAATTCCTTAGCAATAACCTTTTTTAAAATGATTTCTAGCCCCTTACCAATTTCTTCTCCTTGATATCCTAAATCCTTTAGTACATCTCCATTTATTTTCAAATTACGATAGGTAATAATCTTATCATTATCAAAGAGACTCTTTATAATCGCTTGTATTTCATCTATAGCCTCTAATCTATAATAAAGATCAGGGTCTTGACCCAATATATCCGCCCTTTTCAGTCCTAAGTATAAATCTAAATCCTTTGTGCCAAATTGATAAATGAATCTTAATACATTCTTTTCCTTAGGGACTAATGGATAATCATGATAATAAACTAAATGGCATACACGGTCTATAAAATATTTATTATATTTATATTTTGTTAAATATAATCTTGCGTATTCTTCTGATTTTACTGCATGATTATAAAAATGACCAACTCCATCATCATTTAAAGCATAACAATCACATTTACCCATATCATGGAAAAACGCAGACATACGTAATATTAAATCACATTTCGTTGAATCTAATACCTTCATTATATGATTAAAGATATCGAAATTATGCCATTTTTGACATTTTTGGTCAAAGCCATAACAATTTAAAAGTGGAGGAAACAAGGCAAAAAACACCTCTTTAAATTCATTTATATAATCCGATGGCTTATCGGATAGGAATATAGGATTTATTTCCTTTTGTATTCTTTCGTTCTTTACTTCATTTAATAATGATGCATTTTTTAAGATGTAATTTTTTAAATCTAAATCTAATATTAAGCCTCTAGATTCATAAAACCTTATCGCTCTTAGAATTCTTATAGGATCTTCTTTTATAACTATATCGATATCTCTTATAGTTCTTAATCTTTTAGACACTAAATCCGCAAGTCCGTGATAAGGATCTATAAGGCCAATGGAAGGGTGATAGGCTAAGGAATTTACGCTAAAATCTCTATTCGATAAATCCTCTTCTATCGTACTGCCCTTAAATGTAGAAAGCTCAAAATAGGTGTGATTTAATTTCACACCTATTGTAATATTTTTCGATATATATTTTTTACATTCATAATCCTTAAATACTTCTATTGCTTGATCTAGTGTCGCATTCGTTGCAATATCATAATCAGAAACGGGTAAATCAAGAATAAAATCTCTCACAGCGCCCCCTACGATATAAGCATCAAATCCATTATCATTAAGCATATTTAAGGCAAGAATGATATTTGGGTTTACCTGAAAATCCTTCAAGGTATCACTCCCTTTAATTTGCTAAAATCTCAAGTCCATCCATTGTTACTACAATGGTATATTCCCACTGGGCAGATAAGCTTCCATCATTTGTATAAATGGTCCAATCATTAGAAGCATCAATGAATACGCCTCTTTCTCCCGCATTTACCATTGGCTCAATGGTAAACACCATACCAGGGAATAAAATCATTCCTGTCCCCTTTTTACCATAGTGATAAATGAATGGATCCTCATGGAAATCAATACCAACGCCATGGCCACCAATTTCATGGACAACACTATAACCGTGTGCCTTAACGTATTTTTCAATAATAGCACCAATATCTCTTAAATGAGAATATGGCTTTAGGCTTTTGAATGCTAAATCTAAGGATTCTTTAGTTACCTTAACTAAATCCTTAGCCTCATCTGAAGCATTACCAATAATAAACATACGAGATGCATCTGCATAATAGCCCTTATATATGGTTGTACAATCGACATTAATAATGTCTCCATCCTTTAAAATAACGGTAGGATCTGGAATGCCATGGCATACGGCATCATTAATGGATGTACATACACTTTTGGGGAATCCCTCATAATTTAAGGGTGCAGGAATACCACCAAGCTCTAAAGTCTTTTCATGGACGATGGTATTAATCTCCTCTGTAGACATACCCGCATGAATTCTTTTCGCTACCTCATCTAAAACTAAATTATTGATGACGCCTGCAGCGCGAATTCCTTCGATATCCTCTTCTGTTTTAATCATCTCAGGCTTCGGTACTTCATAGCCCATTTTCTTGTACTTTACTACATTCTCTTCATAATTCTTTTTATAATCAATCATTTTCTTCTTCCTCGATAATTTTTGTAATATACATCCTCTGCATACTTAAATCTATCTGATATAATTGATCGGAATATAATTTAAGATTATCCTTATCCTCATCTTTAAAAACAAAGCCCTTCGATTTATAGCGAATCTCATGCTCTAAAGAAGCCCACATATCCATAGCTATGGTTCTAAATTGAATTTCAATCGGAACATAAACCTGAATATTATCTACATAAATGGCCATTTCGAACACGATGTGTAAGGAACGATATCCTGTTGGCTTTGGATTACGGATGTAATCCTTGCTGAGTTTAATCTTTAAATCCTTTTGCTGCTTCATCATCGTTACAATTTGATAAATATCATTTATGTAATTACAAATAACACGCATACCTGCAATATCATATATTTTTTCCTTTAAAATCTCCATAGTTACAGGATACCCTCTTCTATGAATCTTTTCGATAATGGAAGCAGGAGTTTTCACTCTAGATTCAATATGGTGAATAGGATTATGTGCAAAATGTAAGGAACAGTTATCATCTAGATTCTCTAGTCTAGCTGACATTTCTCTTAATGCATATCGATAGCATTTTTCAATTTTTAGATATTCCCCAATTAAGCTTCTATCCTCATCTGTCATTTTCTCTAAGGATGAAACCATATCATCTATATTGGGTCTTGCATTCTTTTGTAAGATCACTTTTCATCACCTACTTCATTGTATCACAATGAAGCATCTAACTCAAGAAAAATGAAAACCCAGGTTGCCCTGGATTTTACTATTCCTGATAGAATTTTAAGATGTCTTCGATAACCTCTTTATGGTCATCCTCCATCAATATTTCATGCTTCATTTTTGGATAGGTTTTATATTTCATATCAATATATCCTGCCATAAGTAGGGATTTCATTGTATCCTTTAAGCCCTTTTCTCCACCAGTTGTCCTATCATCTTCTCCACTAATAGAATAAATTCTTAATGTAGGATTTTTACATTGATATCTCTTTCTCTTGTGTAAATTATTCGCTAAGGTAAATAATACCTTATTGGAAGCATTTGTAAATCGAAATCCACAAAGTGGATCATTTTCAAAATTCTCTATATTCTTTTTACTGTAGGATAGCCAATCTAAGGATGGATCAAAGGATGCACCATTCGACATTGCCCAAAGTAATTTTGAATACTTCTTAGCGCCCTTGCCTAACGATTTACATTTCGCTAAGAATACACCAAGCCAAGTACCTGCTTGATATCCTACTGTACCACACATAATCAATCTTTCAATTTCATCATCATGCTTTTCAATATAGGCTCTAGATACTAATGTACCCATAGAATGAGAAAATACATACATTGGTAGATTTGGATTATGCTTCTTTAGCCATTTGGTAACCTCATATTGATCAGAAACTAATAAATCAGATTCCCCACCAAGATGTCCTAGGAAATATTCTTCATTGATGGATTCCCCGTGACCTCGCATATCCGAAATAATTACCGTAATTCCACTCTTATTTAATGCCTCTATCAATTCAATATATCTTTCCTTATGCTCTACCATACCATGCATAATTTGACAAATTGCTCTTGGATTTTCTGCTTTACTGTAAAGGCAAGAAAGCGAAAGTCCATCCGTTGCAGTAATCTTAATTTTCTCCATATTCTAATCCTCGCTTTTCTACATTTATTATACATCAAATGAAAAAGGAAAAAAAGTATAACGCCCTCAATTCCTATATATCATTTTTAAAAGAATGAAGTCTTTGCTGTATTGTGGAGTTCGGGAGGCCGAGTAAATGCACCTGATGCACATTATAAATTTTAAAAAGGGGCTGTAAAAAAACCTAGGTTTTGAAAAACACTAGATTTTTAGGGCATACAGCCCTTTTTTTGCTGTTGTAAGACAAAAAAACGCTCGGGGAATCGAACCCGGAGCCGTTTTTAAGGTATAATATTGTTGGG
>NZ_JAXFPY010000132.1:0-9370 GCF_034179385.1 Anaeroplasma sp. | reverse complement strand
GAAGAATCTACTGAGGCTGTTGCACAGGTTGAAGAAGCAGATGACGATATCGCATTCGAGGAGGAGGAATAAGATGAAGCAATATAAGTATATTAAAATCGGTTTAGCTTCTCCTGAGGAAATCAGATCATGGTCTCATGGTGAGGTTTTAAAGCATGAAACAATCAATTATCGTACATTAAAGCCAGAACCAGATGGATTATTCTGTGAGAAAATTTTCGGACCTTCTAAGGACTATCAATGTGCCTGCGGAAAGTCAAAGAGAAATACAGATAAGGGTAAAATTTGCGAGAAGTGCGGTGTTGAAATTACTGAATCTAAGGTAAGAAGAGAAAGAATGGGTCATATCCAGCTTGCATCTCCAGTAGTACATACTTGGTTCTTAAGAAATTCTCCATCTCCTTTAGCTACCCTACTTGAATTAAAGACAAAGGATCTAGATGAAATTGTTTATTTAGCATCCTATATTGTTACTGAAGTATCAAATAAGGCTTGTGGCTTAGTTAAGAAGCAAATTTTAACTGAACAGAACTATGCTGAATTAATGGAAAAATATCCAGGACAGTTCAAGGCTTTAACTGGTGCTGAGGCTGTTAAGACTCTACTTCGTGGAATTAACCTTGAGGAAGAGGAAAAGAGCTTAAGAAGAAAATTAAAGACTTCTTCTAAGCAACGTCGTGATAAGGTTATTAAGAGACTTGAAATTGTTGAATCCTTCTTAAGAAGTGATAACAAGCCAGAATGGATGGTACTTGATATCCTTCCTGTTATCCCACCTGCATTAAGACCTATGGTTCAGCTTGAGGGTGGTAGATTCGCAACAACAGACTTAAATGACTTATACCGTCGTATTTTAAACCGTAATAATCGTTTAAAGAAGCAGTATGAGCAGCATGCTCCTCATCTTATCACTAAGAATGAGAAGAGAATGCTTCAGGAAGCCGTTGATGCCCTAATTGATAACGCAAAGCGTGGTAAGAAGGGTAATGTAGATAAGACTCATAAGCTAAAGAGCTTATCTGATATGCTTCGTGGTAAGCAAGGACGTTTCCGTCAGAACCTACTTGGTAAGAGAGTTGACTACTCTGGTCGTTCTGTTATCGTTGTTGGTCCATCTCTAAAGATGTATCAGTGTGGTGTTCCAAAGGAAATGGCATTAATTCTATTCAAACCATTCGTTTTAAGAGAATTAATGAAGCAGGGCAACTCTATTGCAGTTGCAAACAAGATGGTTGATAACCAGGAAAACTCTGTTTGGGGTATTCTAGAAGAGGTTATTCGTGAGCATCCAGTTCTATTAAACCGTGCACCTACACTTCACCGTTTAGGTATTCAGGCTTTCGAGCCAATCTTAATTGAGGGTAAGGCTATTCGTCTTCACCCATTAGTTTGTACACCATTCAACGCAGACTTCGATGGTGACCAGATGGCTATCCACCTTCCATTATCCTTAGAAGCACAGGCTGAAGCTAGATTATTAATGCTTGCAAGTAATAACATTCTAAACCCAAGAGATGGTAAGCCAGTTGTTACTCCATCTCAGGATATGATCTTAGGTAACTACTACATTACACTTGAGCGTAAGGGTGAGCCTAATGAAGGTCATGTTTATAAGGATTACGATGAAGCATATATTGCATATAAGAATGGTGCAATCACACTTCATACAAGAATTTTCGTTGATGGTTCTTATTTAGGTGAGCATAAGCTTCCTCTAAATAGACCATCCAATTACCTATTCACTACAATGGGTAAGATGATCTTCAACACAATTCTTCCAGATTCCTTCCCATACTTAAATGAGCCAACGGAGGCGAACTTAACTGGTCAAACTCCACTTAAGTATTTCTTAGATACAAAGAATGTTGTTGAATCTAGAGAAACATTATTAGCACAGCCAGAGGTTGCTCCACTTAAGAAGAAGCAAATCGCAAGAATCATTGCTGAGGTATTCAAGAGATTTAAGATTACGGAAACATCTAGAATGCTTGATAGAATCAAGGATTTAGGTTATAAGTATTGTACAATTGCTGGTATGACTATTTCTATGGCAGATGTCTTAGACTATAAGGGCAAGCACGATAGAGTTAAAGAGGCTGAAAAGAAGGTAGACCAGATTACTGAATTCTACGAGGAAGGTTTAATTACAAATAAGGAACGTAAGAAGAGCGTAGAGAAGGAATGGAATGCTGCAACAGCTGAAATTTCTGCAGGTCTATGGAATGAGCTTGCTAAGAATGAGGATAACCACATCTTCATGATGGCCGATTCTGGTTCCCGTGGTAATGCATCTAACTTCGCACAGCTAGCTGGTATGCGTGGATTAATGGCAAATACTGCCGGTGAAACTATCGAAGTTCCAGTTAAGGCTAACTTCCGTGAAGGATTATCCGTTGCTGAATTCTTCATTTCTACCCACGGTTCTCGTAAGGGTTCTACAGATACTGCCTTAAAGACAGCAGAATCTGGTTATTTAACAAGAAGACTTGTCGATGTATCTCAGAATGTTGTAATTTCTATGGTAGATTGTGGTACTGAAAAGGGCTTCTATGTTAGTGATATTGTTGATGAAAACACACTAGATAATGGTAAACCAAAGCTAGTTGTATCTGTTGGTGATCGTTGTATTGGTCGTTTCGCTGCAAAGGATGTTGTTAACCCTGAAACAGGTGAAATCATTTGTAAGCGTAATGAATTGATTACAGAGGATATGGCTGCAACAATCAATTCCTGTGGCATTAAGGAAGTATGCTTAAGAACTGCATTAACATGTGCTGCTAAGAGCGGTATCTGTATGAAGTGCTATGGTAGAAACCTTGCTACAAATATGGTTGTTGAGGTTGGTGAGGCAGTTGGTACAATTGCTGCACAGTCCATCGGTGAGCCAGGTACTCAGTTAACCATGAGAACCTTCCATACAGGTGGTGTTGCATCTGCAGCCGATATCACTCAAGGTCTTCCAAGAGTTCAGGAGCTTTTCGAAGCTCGTAAGCCAAAAGGAAAGGCTACTATTTCTGAAATCAATGGTGTTGTTGAATCTATTACACCTTCTAAGGCTGGTAAGGTAATTAAGATTGTTAATACAGATACAAATGAGGCAGAATCCTATACCGTTGATGCTACATCTGAGCTTTTAGTTTCTGAGGGAACTGAGGTTAAGCGTGGCGATAAGCTAATGAAGGGTTCTATCCATCCAAAGGAATTATTAAGAGTCTTAGATGCTACAGCTACACAGAAGTACATTGTAGAAGAGGTTAAGAAGGTTTATACTTCTCAATCCGTAGATATTTCTGATAAGCATATCGAAATTATTGTTCGTCAGATGATGCGTAAGGTACGTGTTGATTCTGAAGGTGATACGGATCTATTACCAGGTAGAGATGTATCTGTATTAGAATACAATGCAGCAGTTAAGGATTGTATGGCTCGTCATGGCAAGCTTCCTGTTGCTAAGCAGTTAATCTTAGGTATTACTAAGGCTGCCTTAGCTTCAGATTCCTTCCTATCTGCATCTTCCTTCCAGGAAACTACAAGAGTATTAACTTCTGCAGCAATTCAGTCTAAGGTTGATATTCTTGAGGGTCTAAAGGAAAATACAATTATCGGTGGTTTAATCCCTGCTGGTACTGGTATTTTACAGGAGGACACATTCGAGTGTGAGCATCGTCCTGTTGATGAATCAGTTTATGCAGAAGCAATGGCAGAAGCACGCTCTGATAGAGATGATGACGATGATGAGGTTGATGGTTCTATTGCAAGATTAGCTAGAGGCGATGAGGATGATGAATCTTCAGACTTCACAGTTGAATATGAAGAAAGAGACATCGACGAACTATAAAAATGATTAAGGCAGAGTTTTCTGCCTTTTTCTTGTATTGATTGTAAAGAAGATTTATATTGCATGAATTTCTTCTTTGTAAAGAGTTATTTTGAATCCTCCTATGATAATTCTTATCTTACGCAAAAACAATAATCGTTGAATAATAGAAAGGTGTAAGGCATTTCTTTAAGAAATAGGACATAACACTTTTTTCTTGGGCTTTGTCATATTGTATTTTTAACTATTTTAAGGTAAAATAAAGTAATGAATTGCGAGGTGCATATCCTATGGCAGAATACGTTATTAACCAATATCGTGGTGTCTTTAAAAGAGCTGTAGAATTATATGAAAACGAAAAATTTAAGGATTCGTTTTTATTATTTGAAACTGTCGTTCAAAACGACCAGGCAAATTATCAAGCATGTTATTATCTAGGTGATCAATTATATTATGGTAAAGGGTGCCCCAAAAATGTAAAAAGAGCATTTCAACTATTCATGAGTGCAGCATCGAATAAAATTACAGATGCAGCATACATGGTAGGTATGTGCTATTTAGAGGGTAATGGTATTAACCAGGATTCTACCCAGGCAGTTGCTTGGTTCACTGAGGCTGCAAAATATGCCCACCCATTAAGCCAGTATTATCTAGGATTAGCTTATATGAAGGGTGAGGGTATCAATAAGGATATTCCAAGAGCTGCCCAGTGGTTAGTTCATGCGGCTAAGGCTGGTGTAATTCAAGCACAAAGAGATGGTGGATTATGCTACGAATATTTAGGTAAATTTAAAGGTGCTGCAAAATTATTCTTAGCTGGTGCCGAAAATGGAGATCCCCTATGCCAAGAGAAGATTGCAGATTATTATGCTGAAGGTAAAGGTATTTTACAGTGTACAGAATTATCTGTTCACTATATTCAGCTTGCTGCAGATCAAAACAATCCACATGCACAGCTTAAGCTTGCCAATCGTTATAGCTTAGGTGATGGCGTAAGATTAGATAAAAAGGTTGCCTTCAACTGGTATCAAAGGGCTGCCAATAGCGAAGACCCTGCATCCATGAATGCATTAGCGGAATGCTATCACTTAGGTGATGGATGCTTAAAGAATGACGCTCTTGCTATTTCTTGGTGGCAAAAGGCTGCAAATAATGGAAATATTCCAGCTATGATTCACTTAGCTGAAAACTTGACAGAACCATCCGACAAGAATATCGTTCAGGATTTAGTTACAGCTAAATATTGGTGGAGTAGAGCTGCTGAAGCTGGTGATGCTTACGCTATGTATCGTTTGGGTGACTGTCTAGAGCATGGTATTGGTGTATCTGTAGTAAATCTAGAGGATGCATTTAAGTGGTATAGACTTGCTTCCCAAAATGGTAATGAGGATGCTAGTGAGGCAACAAAGCGTTTCTCAAGAAGCATTACAGGCAAGGTAAAGATTAAAAAGGTAGTATAATTTTTAGTTTTATACGTGGTAGAAAAATGGGCAATGCAATTAAAAAAAACAGGAGAAGCTATAAGCGAAAACGCTGGTTCAAATCCATATGTAACATTAATTAATGTTGGACTTGAATTTGGAAAGGAAGCTCTAAAATATATTAATGAAATGCAAGGTCAGATAAGTGAAATGAATAAAACTCAGCTTGATGACCATGATAGAAAAATAATGGTTTATCAAGAACAGCTAGAGGAATTAAAAACTCTCATCAACACACCGGATTTATCTTTTGAAGAAAAAAGAAAAATAATTGATGAAATGGGTCAAATCAGAGAGAAAATCAATTTGGAATTAGATAGAAGAATTGAACTTTCCAATGCGGAAAAGGAAAAGACTCAAGAAGATAAAAGAAAAGTGGGAAGGTTTGCTGCAGAAGTATTAACGGGTGTAATTCCTTTTACTACAGCTTATAGAGCAATAAAAAAGAAACAAGATAAGAAAAAATCCTCAATCACGGTTGAAGATGATTCTACTGAAGATAATGTTCAAATTGAAAACAATAAGCAAATAGAAGCAAAATAGTATATAAATTAGATGAAATTGGAGCCATATTGGCTCTTTTTTTTACAAAGTAAATATTGGAAAAACAGCAAAAAACTTTAAAAAAAATTCCTGATTTACCAACTCTGTGCAAATTAGGAATTAACTGAAAAAACAAACATGAAAAAACAAATTTTTAAAAAAGTGAAAAAACAAATTGACTATGAAATTCCATTTTGATATAATGTAAAAGCATGCGTATGATTACGCGAGGAGTGGGAGGACTTTGTCCAAAAGTCTGTTTGACCACATCATTGAAAGAAGGAGGAAATTTATAAAATGGCTAAGAAAGTTACAAAAGTTGTAAAACTACAGATTCAGGCCGGTAAAGCTAATCCAGCTCCACCAGTAGGTCCAGCTCTAGGACAGGCAGGAGTTAACATTCCAGGATTCTGTTCTCAATTCAATGACGCTACAAAGGATAAGATGGGCTATGTATTGCCAGTAGTAATCTCAGTATACGAAGACCGTTCATTCACATTCGTAGTACATACTCCACCAGCAGCAGATTTATTATTAAAGGCTGCAGGTATTCAAAAGGGTTCTGAGAATTCTAAGAAGCATACAGTAGCTACAATCACTAGAGCTCAGGCAAGACAGATTGCAGAAATGAAGATGCCAGACTTAAATGCCAATGACATTGAAGCTGCTACAAACATCATTTGTGGTACAGCTAAGAACATGGGTATCGTAGTTGAAGGCTAATTAATTTGGTTGTGTAAAACAGCCTAAAACTTGTGGGAGGAATTCCCGCTTTAACCACATTTTAGGAGGAAACAATATGAAGAGAGGAAAGAAGTACGTTGAAGCAGCTAAGCTTGTAGAGAAGTCTAAGGCTTATGATGTTAAAGAAGCATTAGATTTAGCTTGCAAGACATCTACAGCTAAGTTTGATGCATCTGTTGATGTATCCTTCCGCTTAAACATTGATCCACGTAAGGCAGAGCAGAATATCCGTGGTGCTATCGTGTTACCTAACGGTACTGGTAAGACTAGAAAGGTATTAGTTATTTGCCGTGGAGCAAAGCAGCAGGAAGCTACTGAGGCAGGCGCTGATTATGTTGGCGAAGCTGAAATGATCAACAAGATCAATCAGGGCTGGTTCGACTTTGACGTTATCGTAGCTACACCAGATATGATGGGTCAGTTAGGTCGTTTAGGACGTGTATTAGGTCCTAAGGGATTAATGCCAAACCCTAAGACTGGTACAGTAACTATGGACGTTGCTAAGGCAGTTAAGGAAATCAAAGCAGGTAAGGTTGAATACCGTCCTGATAAGGTTGGTAACATCCAGATGACTATCGGTAAGGTATCCTTTGGTGCTGATAAGCTAGCTGAGAATTTCAAGGCTGTATATGATGCTATTATGAAGGTTAAGCCTTCTACTATTAAGGGTGCATATGTAAAGAATATTTCTGTTGCATCTACAATGGGTCCTGGCATCAAGGTTTCATCTGATTCCATTAAGTAATATCAGATAATTAGAAGTACAATTTAAGCCGAAGACAGTAGGCGGGTTTTAAACCCTCAATCTCCTACCGAGGAATTTAAAAGAAGAAAGTGAGATCCTCTTTTGCCTCGGCAGAAGAGGATTTTATTTTAAAAATTTATGGAGGTATAAAATGAAGGAAAGCATTTTAGCTAAACAGGAAGAAGTTAAGCTTGTTTCAGAAAAAATGAAGAACTCAGCTGCATTCGTGGTATTCAAGTATCAGGGATTAACAGTTAAGGCATTCCAGACTTTACGTAGAGCTATGCGTGAGGCTGGTGTAGAAGTTTCTGTAATCAAGAACAACATCGCTACTAGAGCTGCTAAGGACAATGGTTATGATGCAGTTGTTGATGCATTCTCTGGTCCAGTTGCAGTTGCATTCGCTAAGGAAGATGTTGTTGCTCCAGCTAAGATTTTATTCGCAGCTAAGAAGGAAGAAGAAACAAGCAAGCTTGAAGTAGTAAAAGGTGTAGTTGATGGCGATGTATATTCATTCGATCAATTACAGGTATTGTCTCAGTTACCATCTTACGAAACATTATTAACTCAGTTAGCTGCTGGTATGTTAGGTACAGTTTCTCAGTTAGCAATTGGTTTAAATATGTTAGTAGAAAAGGGACAGGAAGCCTAAATTTTAATTAAAAAATAAATTTATTATATTGGAGGAAAAATAAAATGGCTAAGTTAACAAAAGAAGTATTTATTGAATCTTTAAAAGAAATGACAATCCTTGAAATCAAGGAATTAGTAGACGCTATGAAGGAGGAATTCGGTATTGACCCAACTGCAGTTGCTGCTGCTCCTACTGCTGGTGCTGGTGCTGCTGCTCAAGCTGAACAGACTGAGTTCGATGTTGTATTAACATCTGCTGGTGCTGCTAAGTTAGGCGTAATCAAGGTTGTTAAGGAATTAACTGGTTTAGGATTAAAGGAAGCTAAGGATTTAGTTGACAACGCTCCTAAGGCTGTTAAGGAAAAGGTATCTAAGGCAGAGGCTGACGAGTTAAAGGCTAAGTTAGAGGCTGCTGGTGCTACTGTTGAAGTTAAGTAATTAACAATTCAGTAATATCATTTTAAAATTAGTTATAAAAAGTGGGCTTAAGGGGTCTTAAGCCCTTTTTTAGTAAGGTTTTATTCGCTTATGGACAAGAACACACATTATTATTCAAAAACTCAAGAAAACGTAAAATCCAACCCAAATATCTATACATTTCATTTCATGGATCATACATTCCATTTTCATACAGATAGCGGAGTATTCTCTAAGGAATATATCGATTATGGTACATTCGCGATGCTAAAGGCATTCAAGCCAAATGAAATAGAAGGAAATATTTTAGATATGGGTGCAGGCTATGGCCCAATAGGTATCGTTTTATCCACATTATATAAGAAGCATGCAATAATGTGTGAGATTAACGAGCGTGCCTATAATCTTAATCTATTAAACATAAAGGAAAATAACGCAGACGCAGAAGTATTCCATAGCGACCTTTACGAAAAGGTTCAAGGAATGAGCTTTGCATCTATCATTACGAACCCACCCATTCGAGCAGGAAAACAAACCGTATTTGCTATATACGATGGTGCATTTCATCATTTACTTCCAAATGGTGAATTATGGGTTGTAATACAAAAGAAGCAGGGTGCTCCATCTTCTAAGGAGCATCTAGAAAAGCTTTTTGGCAATTGTGAAATTATCACAAGAGATAAAGGCTATTACATTTTAAAATCAATTAAGCATGAACAAAAGTGAATAAAAATTCACTCTATGAGTAAACTCATATTTTAACGAATTTATATATAAATATATATTTCTACATATTTACATATACTCTATATGGTATTGTTAGACCTCTACTCATCAAATACTTTATTATAGTATCATTTGAGTTACGTTTATATTTATTAATCATATTTAAGGCGGCATTTATATCAGCGTTGATTATTGTGCCGTCTTTTCTTTTATATAATCCTCTTTGAATTCTTTTTCCACTCCTAATTTTATCCTTTCCTATTT
>NZ_JAXFPY010000059.1:0-21649 GCF_034179385.1 Anaeroplasma sp. | reverse complement strand
CAATTTTATAATTTCATTGCATTTTAAATCCATAAATGATATGATATTATTTGCATTAGTTTAATTTTTTAGATAAAGGAGTATGAATGACAATGACAAAGAAAACATTGCGCAGAGCGGTTACTGCTTCCCTTGCTAGCGCATTCGCAATATCTTTAGCATCTTGTTCAGCTGCATCGGACAATCATGGTAAAATCGATTTAGATGCCATCTATGCTTCTAGTGGAGATTATTCCGTATCCTACGGAGATATCTGGAACGAGCTTAAATGGAAATCGAATGAGGTTTTAGATACTCAAATTACCAATGTAGTTTTAAATAAGTATATCAATCGTATTAGCATTGTTCTATCTAAGAATTCTAGCTCTCTTACAGGACAGGATAAAGAAGCTTTAGGCTTTGATAGCGAGAATAATGTTTATAGCGATGATGCTTATAACAAGATGAAAGAAAATTATGAAGAAAGAATTGTAGATTACGTAGTACAAGACATCTATAATTTCACTTATCAAACCGATAACTATTGGGACAATTTCGAATCCCTAAAGCGTGTCGATATTGATACCCTTGAGGCTAAATATGTAGATGAGATTTATTCTGAATATTTAGTTGACACTATTGATGGGGTGGAATTACTTAAGTTAATTCAAAAAGCAGATTACAAGAATTATAAGGATAATTTTGCAAACTATTTAAAGCTTGCAAAGGGCTTATCTCAAATCTATTATCCTCTTTATGCAAAGGAATTATTAGCCTATAGTGGACTTGAGGAGGATATTAAAGAGGCGGATGAAGAAGATACAGATGCTGATGATGATCAGTGGGGTTATTATGCTGTATCAAAATATGTATCTAAATTCAAGGAAGAGTACACAAATAATTATGATATGAGTGCTATCATTATCAATTTTGCAAACTCAAGTGAAATGGAAGATACATTAAGAGCCTTTGGATTAAAGTTCAATGGTAAGAACCTATATTATATTTATGATTCAAAGGATACGAATAAATATACCTTAAATGCAGATGGCTATATGACTTATGAGGATTACATCAAATATTATGATGATTTCTCTACAAGTAATCTAAATAATGGCCGTGATGATGAAGGTAACCAGATGGCAACGGTTGTATCTAGCCAAGCCATCCTAGAAATTTATATCCAAATATATAATTATGTATATGGCGGATATAGAAAAAAGCTATCCTCTACTTATACTGGTACAGCTTATACACAGCTAAACCAATTAAGAAGATTAACGGATGAAATCTTAGAGGCTTATGCATCTCCTACTCCAGGAACTACAGTTGAGGAAATGCTAGAGAAGGCCAAAAATACGCTTAAGGCAGATAACGATGAAGAGACTTACTATACTGCAAAAAATTTAAAGAAGCTTTATGGTGATACATTCAAAACCTATATGTATGATACCTTAAAGCTAAAGCAAGGCTCTACTTGCTATTCTTATAGCGGTCAAACATCAAATCTAGGTACATCCTTAGCTTATAAATTTGATGAATATACACATCATGTGGATAAAGAGGAAATTACAGATTCTTCCTTAATTCATTTTAAGGAATGGTATAACGAAGAGGAAAGAAACTCTACAGATATCACTGCATTATTATTAGATACTGAAGCCTATCCATCCTTATCCTTAGATATATTAGAATTATTAAAGAAGGATGATATTACTTCTTCTGCAATTACAAATTATTTAAGTGAAGAATTAGATGATGTTTCTGTAAAGATTTACAATGAAGCTTGTGAAATAAAGTATTCTGCAGATAATGCTGATTATTCAAATGCATTATCTAAGGCAGGAAATGATAACATTTTAGCTACGATTTCTTATGATAATGTAACTTGGAATTTAAATATTGTTGGAGATAGTGAGGATAAGGATTCTGTCTTAATTCCTGGTACTTCTACTCCATTTGGTGTATTTGATTACTTAGAGGCAAAGAGTGGTACAACTACTGCGGTTGATTTAATATCTTCAAAGATTATTAAGACTACAGAGGCATACGAGGATACAAATAAGGATAGAGATTTATATAAGAGATATATTGAGAATATGCTATTAAGCTTCTCTAATGATTATTATTCTCAAAGTGGATATCCTGCATCTATTGGTAAATATAATTTCTTAATGCTATATTTCCATACTGCCGATGTAGAAAAGATCATTGATGATTATTATAGAGTAAATGCTGCATCCTCTAAGCTATTAACAGATTATTCTTCAGATAAGCTAGTAAACTTCTTTGAAAAATATGTTGATATCCAAGAGGCAAATTATTTCTCCTTAGGTGGTACTCGTCTTTATGTATATTTAGATAGAGATGATGACGGCAAGGAGGATAAGGTTTCTGATTGGTGCGATTTGCTTGTATCTGATTATGATGCAACAAGCGTATTTGCAGGTAAGACCTTCGGTGAGGTTGCAAAACAATTCGTTTGGGAAATCTACAATAAGATTAGTGCATCAACATCCTCTCATACAGAGACTGCAAGCCAGCTAGTAAGCGAGATTTCATCTTCTGCAAAGGCCGCTTATGATGAGAACCCTATTTCTGCTGAAAACACTTGGGCAGTTTATAGACATTTAGGTTTAAATGTAAAGACTGCAGAATTCACTGCTACAAACGCAACAACAGATATTGATTTTGATCTAAAGCAGCGTCTATATGATTATGCAAGAGGCTATAGCTTAGATGCAAATGGAAATATCACAAAGACTTATGAATATTTCTTAAATAATACATATCCAACATGCTATATCGAGCCAATGGGTGATAAGGATACCGTAATTAAGGCTGACGATGACACTATCATTCAAACGAATGATGGATATAACCTAATCATGGTTACATCTGGTACTACTTCTGCATCCGCAAAATGGACTAAGACAGATAATAGCGAGGGTATTTTAGAGAATATCGTATTCATGTATAACGAGAACCCTATCACAATTACAGATATCTATAATGATACTGAGGAATTAAATTTCAACCAGATTAAGTTCTACATTCTAGATTATGCAATCCATGGTTCATCCACTTTAGCTCCTCAATCATTATCCGATGCATATTCAAGATATCTATCTCCAGTAGTAACTCGTTTTACTTCTTCTGAGACACAAAGAATTATTTTAATTAATTATATTGAAAATTCTACAAATGCAAGCATTAGCTTCACTAAGAGCGGCAACAATGATGCATTTGCTAAGATTGTAGCTATCGCACAAACTTCTGCTGATAATTATAGCTATTTATATAATGATACAACAGGTACATCGAACCTATATGATTACAAGGATGAAAATGGTAATCTAGTTACTTGGTGGGATAGCATTAAAACTATTTTAAAGGAGGAGGCTTAAGATGAAAAAGGCATTCAAGAGCTTACTTCTTGCAAGTACTACAGGATTAATGGCATTAACTCTTGCTTCCTGTGGTGGAGAGACAAGAAATTCTAGCGTACCTTACGGTGAAGGCAACAAATACAATTCGGATACTGTAATTGCCACTGCATCGAATGACATTACAAATGAAACCATGAAGATGACTTTGGCACAGTTCTATTCTAGATTAAGATATTCTGGAAACACTTTTGTTACAAATAATATTAAAAAGGCTGTTTACAGCAAGGAATATGATGCTGTAGTTGATGTTTTAACTCATGAGAACCTAGCTGATGTTAAGGATTCTACAAAGGCTTTAATTACATTAACTAAGAATGATACTCCCCTTTATAGCCTAAGTGCTACAACACTTGATGCAACAGGTGCATTAAATAATTATCAATATATTCGTCGTTATATGGTAAACGCAATTCAATCCTTATTATCTAGTGGAATATTCTCTGCTACTTCTGCAAAGAAGGTTGCTGATATCGAGGATAAGGTTATCGAGAAATATTACACAAAATATATTGAGACTCAAGCAAGACGTGGAATTACCATTACTAAGGCTGAATTAGCTTTCCAACAGCCAACAGATAATAGTGATGTAATCCAATTTACAAATTTCAAATCTATCGTTGAAAACTATAGAGGATTAGTGGATTCCTTCATTATTACACAATCTGAAAAGCTTGCAAGTAAGAATGCATTATATCAAATTGCAGATGAGGAATACATCTATGAATATGATGCAGACCCATCTACAGATGAAAAAACTAAGAATAGCTCAAACTATCTATTTGATGAAAAGAAGATGGAATCCTTATATAATACTACATATAAAACATATGGTGAATATAAGGCTGTAATCATTCAGTTCAATTCAAGACGTGAGGCATTAAAAATTGCCGATGAAGCTACAAAGGCTTTAGGCTATAGCTTAGATGAGGCGGATACTGAAGAAAAGGTTAAGGATTATTATTTAAAATTATATAATTTAACCTATGCATATGACCCTGCAACAGCGTTAGATGATGACAGATTCACTTATACAGTTTCTAAGGATAAAAATAGCTTAAGTGAATTAAACGATACAGTTAAAACAGCTATTACAGATACATTAAAGAATGGTGAATATTTTAAATCACCAAGAAACCTATCCGATAAGTATTATATGATTTATCATATGAGTACTAAGTATGATGTTTCTTCAACCGATAAGGAAACGGAATTTGCTGATTTAACTAAAGAGCAAAAGGAAAAGTATACTACTTATTTAAAGTGGGATACAATAGAATCGAATGCTTCTAATTATGCATCAACAAATTATAAGGCTTTAATCTATAAGAATTTAAATGATGAGAACAAGGATAATGATTTAAGAATTTATGATCCAGTAGCTGAATATAGATTCTATAATTCTTATTCTGATGTTTATACATTAATGGATAAGTCTTATTTCAAGGATAATTTAATCTTCTCTTATGATGGCATTGAATATAGCTGTGAGGATTTCTATAAGGATGCAAGCCTATATTATGCATCTGAGACAATTACAAATTATTTCCAATTAGAATATGCAAATTCCTTCATCGATAAATATATCGATGAGGATACAAAGACCAAAAATAGCGATACTATAAAGGATGCTATTTCAACATTCAATTCTAATGGTAATTCTCAATATCCTTCTTCTATGGGACTTGAAAATTATTTATTAATTGCATATGGCTATGAAAACGAAGAGGATGTATTAAAATATTACTTTAATGCAGCTAAGTGCTTAACAAGCTACAAGGCTGAAAAGGTATTTGAGGATTGGGCTGTATTAAATCAGGAAAAGACCGATGCTGAGGGTAAGAAGATTTATAACATTAATGAAGCTTATAAGACCCAAGGTATTCTATATAACCTATTAACAAGTGGTAATAAGGATTATTCTACACTATTCAATATTAACCTAGATCATTTCTTAATTAATATTGATGCGAATGGTGATGGTAAGCCTGATGATCCAGATGTATTCTTAAAGGATTTATCTGATGAAACTAAGGAAGCGTTCGAAAATGCTGTAGTAGAATTAGCTCAGGCATTATATGTTGAGGCTACAAGTGGCCTATATGGTGACAATTCCTACTATACAATCCTAAAATATCTAAAGCAGGCTTACGAAGAGGGTAAGTCATTAAAGACTGACCCTACGAAGACTTGGGATGATTTTAAGTCCTTCGAATTCCTATTAACTGTTGAAGAGCTAGCTTCTAATGGTGATATCACTCAGGATTCTGTTTCTAATTTCGTAGAGCCATTCAAGAATTACGTTAAGAATGTTTACAAGACATTAGATGAGGCTGATACAAAAATTGCAGAGGATGGTAATTTCTATATCTATGATTCTGCTGAAGAGAAAGGTCATGTACTTGATAAGGATACCGATGCATCAAAGATTACAATCGATACCCTATGTAAGACGGTATATGGCTACCACCTATTAATCGTTAATAGCTATAGCGGACCAGATTCTACAGATTACAAGAAGCCAAGTGATTATGAATCACAATATGCAAACAATCTTCCTATTACATTAATTGCAGATGATGAATCTACAGATGAGGATGAATCTATCGTTGTATATACAGATTCTTGGAATGAGAATTCCTCTGAAATTTCATTCAACCAATTCTTCATCTATTATGTTCAAAAGGCAAATAGTGCTACATCTTCTCTAGAATCAAATATTGCATCCTTATGCTCTACACTATTTGATAACTCTATTTCTAAATATGTAAGCTCTAATTTCCAAACCTTCTTATTATTATCTAAGTTAAATATCCAAATCGACGCTACAAATGGTCCAAAGGTATTCACTTATGATACAAACGCTGGATTAGATGTTGAATATTACAAGAATGCAGTTATCGATTGGGGAGATGAGAATCAATATCTTCCTTGGGTAGATGGTACTTATAATTGGGATAGACCAAAATCGAAATAAGAATTTAGGCAAACCTCGGTTTGCCTTTTCTTTTGCACAAAAAAATCCTAGCATTTTTGCTAGGATAATTTGTTATTGTTGTTTAATTAAGGATAGCGCCATCTTATGCTTCTGATAATCAATATCAATTACATAAACATGTACCTGATCCCCAACACTTAAGATATCCGATGGGTGGGCTACCTTTTGTGTACTCATCTTCGATACATGTACTAATCCATCATATTTAACGCCACAATCGATGAATGCACCAAAGTCAACTACGTTTCTTACTGTACCATCAAGCTCATCTCCAACCTTGATATCTTCAAAGTGCATAATATCGCTTCTAAGCTTTAATCCAGGGTAGGAATCACGAATGTCACGAAGTGGCTTTTCAAATGCATCTAAAATATCATTTAATGTGAACATATCAATGGATAAATCCTTTGAAATTTGGCTTTTATCAAGCTTTTTAATTTCCTCCCTAATCTTTTCTGTGCCTAAGTCATTTGCGCTTAAATTCATTAATTTTAATATAGCTTTAGCCTTATCATAGGATTCTGGATGAATTGGAGTTTGATCTAGCGGATCGATCGCATTTAATATTCTTAAAAATCCTACACATTGCTCATAGGTTTTAGGGCCAAGCTTTGCAACCTTCTTTAATTCCTCTCTAGACTTAAATCCGCCATTTTCATCTCTATAAGCAATAATATTTTTAGATACTGTCTTTGTTAAGCCAGATACATAGGAAAGTAAGGATATCGATGCAGTATTTAAATTAACTCCAACCTTGTTTACCGCATCCGATACAACATCATCTAACGCTTTATTTAATTTTGATTGTGTAACATCATGCTGATACTGTCCAACACCAATGGATTTAGGGTCAATTTTAACAAGCTCTGCAAGTGGATCTTGAATTCTTCTTGCGATGGATATTGCACTTCTCTTTTCAACTGTTAAATCTGGGAATTCTTCAATGGCAATATCGGATGCAGAATATACGGATGCACCAGCCTCACTTACCATTACATATTTACAATCAAAGCCGTTTTCCTTAATGACATCTGCAATGAAGCTTTCGGTTTCTCTTCCTGCAGTTCCATTACCAATGGCAATAATAGATACATTATATTTCTTAATTAATCTTGCAATCGTAATTTTAGATTCCATAACTAATTTAGGGTCAACCTTTGAATCCTTAGATTTTTCATTTGGATAAATAACTCCAATTTCCTTTACACCACTATTTTCATCAATTACAGCAAGCTTACATCCCGTTCTATAGGCAGGGTCAACACCAAGTACAACCTGGCCCTTCATTGGAGCCTGTAATAATAGATTCTTTACATTCATTGCAAAAATGTGAATCGCCTGTTCTTCTGCATTTTCAGATAAAATGCTTCTGATTTCTCTTCCAATAGATGGTGCAATTAATCTTTTATAGGAATCCTCTATTGCCTCCTCTAGCTCTTGCTTAAATAAGGAATCTCTATTTCTTGTAATATGTCTTCTTAAGAAATCAATATCTCTTTCGGGCTGAAGCTCAAGTGTAACATTGATTACATCCTCATCCTCAGCTCTATTAATTGCTAAAACTCTATGAGGCTTAATCCAACCTGTCTTTTCGGAAGAATCATAATAATTCTTATATTTTTCCTCAGGATCCTTATCATTTTTCTTTTTCTTACAAATAATAGTTCCATATTTTAATGCAGCATCTCTGATATATTTTCTAAAATCTGCATTATCACTAATTTTTTCTGCGACAATGTATTTCGCATTTGTGATAGCATCATCTATAGTTTTAACTTTATCCGTTAAAAATTTCGATACAATCTCACATTTATCTCCTTGATTATAAAGCTTTAGCATAATATCTGCTAAAGGCTCAAGACCTAAGGCAATAGCCTCTGTTGCTTTTGTCTTTTTCTTTTCCTTATATGGACGATATAAATCCTCAACATCGATAAGCTTAGAAGCATTTAAAATATCTTCTCTTAAGGAATCTGTCATCATACCCTTTTCTTCAATTAAACGAATGACATCGGCTTTTCTCTTTTCTAGGGCAACTCCATAATTATATTCATCGGAAATCGCACGAATTGCCTCTTCATCAAGACCTCCTGTAGCCTCTTTTCTATATCTTGCAATAAAAGCTACAGTTTTATCGTCAGCAAGCATTTCTAAAACGGCACCAATTTGGTCTCTTTTAACCTTAAATTTGTCCTCTATTGTCTTTAATACATTATCATTTAAAACTACATCTGCCATATAAATTCTCCTTTTATTTTAAAAAATAAGGCCATTAGGCCTTATCTTATGCTAATTCTAATTGGAAACTTGAACGCTTGTCCGTACCTGTAATGAATTCAGTAACGTGACGAGAGTCACTTCTAATAGTCGCAAAATCCGTGAAGAAAATTCCCCAAGATTTTGGATCATTTGTTTTAGAATCATAATCATATTCATATGAACTCTTAAAGCCATCTTCACCAGCAATATAACCAAAAGCGAATTCGTTTGTTGATGCACTGCTGCCACCAAATTTTCCGCTTGTAATCACATTTTTATTCTTACCAACAGATAAATCAATCATGTATAATACTGCAACCAAAGAATCATTCGATGCATCATCATCAGCTAAAATTTTTTCATTATATTGATTAATCGTGTATTGAATTTCAATTAAAGCCTTAAGTGCTAAATCATGCTCTCCTTTATAATAGAAGGTTACAGATTCATCATCCTTATTCTTGCCCTCATCAATTGCCTTATCTGGATAGAATGTTGTGAAATCAAATGCAGCAAAGAAAATATGCTTATAATATGTACCATCACCATAATCATCTGAATTCGCATGCATTAGCACACCCTCATAACTCATCTTTTTGAAGGTAACTTCTTTTTCATTATATGTATAAGTCTTTCCAACATAATCAATCTTTTCCTCAGTTGTATCTTGATTTGCAAGTACAAGTGGAATGGTAATTGCAGCTGCTAAAACGAGTGCAAGTCCTACTCCTGAGATTATCCAAAATAATTTATTATGTAAGATATTCTTCTTTTTTTGACCCTGTGTGGCTTTACCGGATACTTTTTTTCTTTTAATTGTTGCCAAGTCAATCATCTCCTTTAAAAATACTACACGTTAAAGTTCAAATTATTTTATCATAATTTTGGCATCTATACAAGAAAAATAAGAGAAATCATAGGATTTCTCCGTTATCTTCTATATATACTTCATTATCTTTATTCCATAACTCACCAAGCTTACGACTTAATGGTTTATATAAATAAATCATTGTGAATGCGATTGTAGAAATTAACATAATTTCAAATGGAATATCAGCGATCCAATAAAGATATACATTTATCTTTAGGAATACTATGTTTGTCACTAAGAATAGCATAGAGTAAATGTATGCACCTAAAATAGCACCTAGGGTTAAAAGCAATATGTTCTTATTCTTAAGTAGCCATATAATTCCAATATAGATCATATAGCCTAACCACATAGGTATCATAACAATAGGTGTTAGACTTCCCATATAAATATTATCTAATAATACATGAACAAATACGATAAGACTCGTCTTTTTAAAGCCAAATTGCGATACATATACCGCAAGAAGTAAGAATGTAAATTGGAAATTTGGTATAAATACCAAGAGTTCCTCTTGAACAAAGAGTAATACACTCATGAAGGCTAATATGCATAATTCTCTTACGGTTATTTTATGATCGCTTTTTCTACTTACGATTAAGAATACAACTACCGCAATTAAAAATATACCTGAAAGAACATAAACGATAATACGGAAGGCCTTTATAGAATTGTAATAGCTATTAAAGGATATGGAATCATTGAACATAGAGGTATTATGTAAATTATCCCTTTCGTTAATGGCAAATATCATATTATCCTTTAATTCTATTCCATCGATTCCAGTAGATACGGTTTGTTTTACATAATCATTAAAATCAATCGTATCCTTATAGCTTACACCATCCTTTATATAGCATAGTTCAAACCAAAGCCAAGTAGATGTACCATTCGTTTTTATATTAAAGGAATCTCCTTGAATACCAATTAAATAATGGTCATAGCCAGTTTCTTTATATTCAATTGTATATAAGCTGTTTAATACCTCAAATAAGGTGTCATCCTTTTTATATTCAATACGCTTCTTTTCTACTATCTGATTATCCATATTATTGACAATAAATGTTATTGTCCCTGCACGATTTGCAGATTTTTGATTATTATGAAGAATCACATAAACCATACTGAGTATCATTAATGAAATAAGGAGGACACCAAGAAGTATCCTTCCCATTTTTTTAAGCAAAAATATTCACAGCCTTCTTTTGGTCTCTTTGAATCTTATATGCCATTAATGAAGCATAAATTTGATTTGATGAATAATCACCAGTACCTAATTTTTCTGTTTCGAATACCATTTCTTCTTTGTCATAGCAGTTATCGAATAAGTATTTAATAAGATCTGTATTTGATTCATCTAAAGCAAAGTCTCTTGGGTTTTTGTTCATAGCAACCAAAGGGAATAAAATATTTGCGATAGATGTAGACAAATCCGCACCAAAATCATTGACAGCCTGATGGATGGCATCTGATGTAAATACATTCATTTCACTATCCTCTAATGTATTATATAAAGCCATTCCAGTAATCTGCCAAGCTAAGGCATCTGTACCATATTGTAAGGAGGCTCTAAAGGTTGGATTTTTAACCTCATCTTTAATTTTATTATCTAATCCTAATTCCTTTGCGATAGATAATGAAAATGGCATCACATATTCAGAACCATATGTAGTTAAATTATCTAAATATGTACCATATACTTCTTTGAATTTCGTTAAATCCGTATCAAATAATCTTGCGGCATAATACCATTTCGCATAATTGGCCTCACTTGCCCATGGGGTTGCGTTAGGTAAATCATCTAAATTCGCATTGGTGATAGATTCCTTATAAGCATCACTATAAGAATTTAGGTTAAATAGATTCGAATCATAATTATTCTTCATCATATAATATAAGCTTATAGACTGCCAATATATACCATCAAAACAGCTTGTAGATTGAAAAATAGATGCCTTCATTTTTGTTTTAGCATAATGATATATTGCCTGATCAAGTAATACCTCATAAGAATCCATAGTGCCTAAGCCAGATTCTACTGTATTCCAGCATTCATTTTTGAATGTGAATTTATCTCCATTATCTACAACTATACCATCTACACCTGAAGATGCAAGAACATCATTTTCATAAATCATTAAGCTAAAGCTTTTATCTTGAACTGTTTGATTGATAGAAGTTATATAGTGGCTACCATCACTATCCTTTGCCTTAACATCAAATTTGGCATTTAAGCCCTCCCAAAGGCTTGGGTATTCTTGGGTTGATAATGTCTCATTACCTACCAATTCACCATCAAGATCATAAACCTCAATGGTATAGCTACCCAAATTGGTCTTTGTTTCTGTCGTGGTTTTGCCTAAATCCGTTGTAGTTTTAACCTCACCACTCGTGGTTTTGTTATCACCACCACAGCTTGAAAGTACTATGGCAAGACCAAAAATCATAGTACTCGCAAATAATCTCTTCTTCATTTTTCTCAATTTTGCTCTCTTTATTTTCATGCCGTATCCCAGCAGCACTCAAACAAGATGCAATTTCCTTTTTTAATTTTTATATTTATTCGGGTAAGTCTCCTGACTCCCTCTCATCCTACTTTCTACCTTCTCAGTTGCCCAATGGTAATGGATTTCGTCCTTGTTACAGTTGCTGGTACAGCTCAGGACTTTCACCTGATTCCTTATTAAGTCTTTCGCAAGACGCCCGATAAATAACGAATAAATATTTACTTTTTGATAATCCTATCTAGGATATTCACTAAATCTAGTGCGTCCTTAGAATAATAATCCGCACCTATTCTTTTCGCAATATCCTCTGTAAGAACTGCTCCACCAACAACAATTTTAGCTTTGCAGTTTATTTTCCTTAACGCTTTGATTGTCTCTTCCATAGAAGCTACGGTAGTTGTCATTAACGCAGATAATCCAATGACATCTGGATGATATTTTTGATATGCATCGACAATAACCTCTATTTTAGTATCCTTACCTAAATCGATAACCTTATATCCATAGGATTCCATTACAACCTTACAAATGTTTTTACCAATATCATGGACATCTCCCTTTACGGTTGCCATAACGACAACACCCTTAATCTCGCCTTTAGATGGGAATTTTAAAGAAATAATGCCGAAGGCTTCCTTTGCAGCCTCTGCAGAAGCAATTAACTGTGGCAAATACATTTTGCCTTTATCATAGGCATCACCAACATCATTTAAAGCTTTGATTAAACACTCATTGATGATATCCATAGGATTCTTATCTAAAAGCTCCTTATTTAAAAGATTTGGAATCCTATTCTTTAAGCCCTTTTTAACCGCTAGATATAAATCCATTTCCTTTGAATCAGTCTTTTTATCGAAACTATCCTTTAAAGCATTCGTAGTTTTAGCTTCCTCTACTAAAGCGAAGCGATCAATAAATGCTTCGCTATTCTTATCGATAGAAACTAAAGCTCGGTATGCATAAATTGCATGAATCATCTCTACATCCGATGGATTAATAATAGGCATATTTAAACCTGCATACATAGCCATAGTTAGGAAGGTCCTATTTAATAATGGGCGGTAGGGAAGCCCAAAGGAAACATTTGATACACCGAGTGCTGTTTTCACTCCAAGACCTCGAACTAAGGTTAATGCCTTTAAGGTTTCCATGGCTAAATCCTGCTCTGCAGATAGAGTTAAAACTAATGTGTCAATCATTACTCTTTCCTTAGGAATACCATAAGATCGTGCAGTATCTAAAATGAATTTCGCCTTTTCAAATCTTTCCTCTGCAGTCTTAGGTACACCATTATCATCCATCGCAAGACCTAAGATAACCGCACCATATTTCTTAACGATAGGAAAAACCTTGTCCATAACTTCCTTAGTCGCATTTACCGAATTGATGAGTGGAATACCATTATAATATCTACATCCTGCCTCAATTGCTTCTACATTCGATGAATCAATTTGAAGCGGTAAATCGGAAAATTCTTGAATCTTTGTGACTGCACACCGCATAACCTTAGGCTCATCAATTCCAGGAAGTCCACAGTTTAAATCTAATAAATCTGAGTTTTCCTCCTGAGCTAGGGCTAAGGAAACTAAATAATCATAATCACAATCCCTTAGAGCCTCCTTAAGCCTTTTCTTTCCTGTAGGATTTAATCTTTCTCCACACACCTTAACTCCATCAATTTCAACCATTTTGGATGCGGAATTGATTAATGTTTTAGGTTTATATTCTCTTTCTTTAACCAAAAGGCCTTTAAATTTTTTTGCAAGTCCTTCAATAAACTCTGGAGTAGTACCGCAGCATCCACCTAAAATGGATACTCCAAGTGGAATATATTTTTCTACCTCGCTTACGAATTCTTCTTCACTCATATCGTAATAGGTTTTACCATTTTTGATTTTAGGTAGCCCTCTATTCGGCTGAAGAATGATAGGTAAATTTGTGTATTCTGTCATTCTTTTTACAACAGAAAATAATTCCTTTGGGCCGAGCGAGCAGTTTACACCTAAAGCACTTACCCCTAAATTGGTTAATGTGTTCGCGACAATCTCAGGGCTTGAGCCTGTTAGAGTTCTTTCTGTTTTATCGAAGGTCATTGTTGCATATATTGGTAGATTCGTATTCTCCTTTAAAGCTAAAATACAGGCTTTAATTTCATATAAATCAGAAAATGTTTCTACGATATAGCCATCTACAAGATCTCTTGTAATTAAGGCGATTTCTTTGAATGCATTATAGGCATCATCAAAGCTTAAGGTACCTAAGGGCTTTAGCATAGCACCTGTTGGACCAATATCAAAGAACACCTTTTTATTTGTTACTCTCGCATTAGATATTGCCGCTATCGCAACATCCTTAATAGTATATTTTCCGTGATATTTAATAGAATTAAGACCAAAGGTATTGGTTGTAATATAATCTGCATATTTCGCATAGGATAGGTGAAGCGCTTTAACTACTTCTGGGTTATCTATGTTTAAATCCTCAGGATTGGTTGTTGGAAGTCCAAGCCTGTCTAACTCAGATCCAAAGCCACCATCAAAGATTTCTATTTTTCCCTGTAGCATCTTAATCCCTCCTTTAAATAATCACATTTTGAAGCTAAGAAGCAATCATAACAGCTTTTCTTAGCATTATTTTTAATTCCAACAATGCCAATCATAGATTTTTGTGGAACCATTAAATTACTATCTAAAAGAATAATTCCAATTCTTTTATCCGCTTTTAAAATCTCATGAATGGGACGAATATCAGCTACTTCCGTTCCTTGATATCCCGGACAGAAACGGAAGGATAAATCATCTCTTATTGTCCTTTCATAAAGATCCGCTCTATATTCTAAGTATGCGGATGCACAAGCATCAAAGACGCACATTTTTACCATATCCTTCATTTGATAATATTTACTTCTTTTATCTATTTGTGCACCTAGGGTTGTTGCACAAAGAAGATAGGATGTGGAATTGCCTAAATATTTTAAATATTTATCCTTTTTTAAGAAATCTAGAATATAGTCGTATTCTTGGTAAATATATTGAAATGAGGAAATTCTATCGATTTCCTCTAAGCATTCAACGATTAATTTATCGATCGCCTCATCCCTTGATAAATCCCTATATCCCAAATAGGAATATACCATATGAGATATATCAGAATAATTTACTAAAGACATGTTCTAGCCTTTCATAGATCTTCTTTGCAATAGAAGCTCTATTCATGATGTATAAATGAATGCCGGGAGCACCCTTTGCAATTAAGTCCTCAATTTGATATACAGCATAATTGATGCCAAATTCCTCGAGTAATTCAGGATCATCCTTATAAACCTCAAGCATATTTCTAAAATCTAGCGGAATGGATGCACCACACATATTCTTAATGGATGGAATATTCTTTGGTGAAACTAAAGGCATAATACCAGGAATAATTGGAGATTTTATGCCCATCTTTCTAGCCTCAGATACCAAACGGTAATAATATGCATTATCATAAAATACCTGAGTGATAAAGAATTTAGCACCAGCGAATTCCTTTTCCTTCATATGAATTAAATCTTCATATAATGTATCACATTCGCTATGCCCCTCAGGGTAGCATGCGCCAGCTAAGGTAAAATCCTCATCCTTTAAATAATGCATTAAATCCGTCGCATGCTTGAATGTTTTACAATATTCTAAATCATAATCCTTTGGCTTATCGCCTCTTAAGGCTAATATATTTTCAATGTTTTCCTCACGTAATCTTTTTACAATGGAATCTACATCTAGTGTAGTCGATGGTCCACCCGTTAGGTGTGCTAGTGCTTCTATACCAACCTTATTTTTGATATAGGATGCAATTTCAACATTAGAATTACGATTCGCCCCACCAGCGCCATAGGTTACCGATATATAATCTGGCTCAAATTCCTTAAGCTTATCTATGGTATTAAAAATTTTATCTAAGCCCTCTTGGCCCTTCTTTGGTGGGAAAACCTCAAAGGATAGAGTTCTTTTCTTTTTTAATATTTCATCAATTCTCATAGGATCCTCCTATTGTTTTTGCTTTTGCTTGTAATCTAGGGCAATTTCCTTTAGCTTCCTCAATCTATGATTTAAGCCGGATTTTGTAAGCTTAGGATCATATTCCTCATGAATAATTTCAAGCAATTGGCTTAAGGAATGCTCTGGGTATTCCTTTCTTACCTTCATGACCATTAAAAGCTTTTGATCTAATTCACCTAAAGGATAATTATATTCTAGAAATTGAATATATTTTAATTGCTCCTTAGAGGCCTCATTCGTTTTATCCTGATTGGCAACATCTAAGTTTACACTTCTTAGGGCAGATGCCTTTATTTCCTTTGTAATAATCATATCCTCATAATATTCCATAGAGGCTTGTGCCCCTAAGGTATAAAGTAGTGTGCCAATCGTGTTCTTTGCTTTAATATAACAAATTAAATAATTCTTTCTTTTCGATATTCTTGCATTAAAATCCAAAGAATTTAAAAGCTTTTGAACAAATACAATTTCTGATTCATTTAAAGAAGAAATCTCTAAATGAGAGGATTTCGATGCAGGATCATTGACGCTACCACGAACTAAGAACGCACCCCTGAGGTAGCTTATTTTATTTTCCATAGAAAGCTCAGACTCTCTATAGCTTGAGGATGCGCCAATAATATTTAAATCCTTGATAATCAAATCCGCTCCACTACCTAGGGTAGCTGTATATACCGATTGATTATCTAACCTATCAATTTTTCTTGATTCAATTTCATATTCAATCGGATAGTACTTCTTCGCAAGCATAATGAAGCGTCTTATAACACTCATTAAACTAGAAGTAAAGCTAAGCTTAAAGGGATTGCCAAAGATAACCTCTCCTCCAAATCTTAGCATTGCTTCTATTTCTAGCTTATCAGAAAGTAAATCCGGATTAGACCTTTTTAAAAGGTCCTCCTTTACTGTCTTTGAAAAGCTCATTTCTATTCACCACAAATATTTAATAATTCTGTCAATTTATTAATTACAAATGTAGGATTTGCATCAAGCATAACTTCTGGATGCTTAATGTATAATACGCCACAAGAGCGAATTCCTGCGGCCTTTGCTGCATCAATATCTGCCTTATTATCACCGATATATAAGGCATGCTTTAAATAGACTTCCTCATCTCTTGGGAATCTCTTTTTCTTATCTTGATCATCTAAATCCATATCTACTGCATTTAATTCCTTTAAAGCAAGTAGAATCCCTTCAGGATCTGGCTTATGCTTCACTACATCCTCAGCGCCTACGATAACATCTACATAATCGATTAATCCACACCATTCAAGACCATGAATGACTAAATCACGCTTCTTAGAGGAGCATACACCAATACGGTAGCCCTTCTTTTTCGATAGTGTTCTTAAAACATCTCTTGCACCCTTAAATGCCATTACAAGCTCATCGTGATGAGCAAAATTATATTCTCTATAATAAGCAATCATTTCTTCGACTTCTTTAGCGTCATCACTATATTTGCTGAAGGATTCCTCAAGTGTAGGGCCAAAGAAGGAATCAAGCTCACTATCCGATAATTCATAATCTGGTCTAAAATGTCTAAATGTTTCAATAAAGCTATGATCAATTAATTCTTTTGTATCTAATAATGTACCATCTAAATCGAAGATTAGAGTATCTATATGGTTTTCTCTAACCTCTTCTAATATATCCTGATACAATCTTCTTGGAGCAAACTTTGTAAGTATAGTTCTCTTTAAAATAAAGAAAGATATACCTAAAACAATAAATAATACTGCAGTCGCAATAGATGCAGGAATTGGTCCCATCATAAGTGGCTCTTGAACTCCAGAATGTAATCTTAGGACTTCACATGGAATTCTTACAATACCATACCATAATAAATAAACCGCCATTAAATCGCCAGATTCTAGCTTTTTTATCTTTCTTCTTGCGATTAGCATAAAAACAAATCCACATAAATTTAACATTGCTTCATAGAAGAATACTGGGTGACGATATGCACCATGGATATACATTTGCTCACCAAATGGTCCTAAGCTTGAAATAAAGCCTGGGTTTTGAATAATAGGTCCATATAATTCCTGATTAAAGAAATTACCCCATCTACCACAGATTTGTCCAATTAAAAATCCAGGTGCAACTAAATCGATAATCATATAAAGTGGAACATGTCTTTTTTTGCAATAGATATATACCGTAATTAAAGCGAAGATGACACCACCTTGTATGGCAAGGCCGGATAATCCATTGAATTCTCCGTTCTTAAAGCCTAGCACCTCACCGAAATTATGAAAATCCTTCAAATTGAATAATACATACCATAATCTCGCGCCTACAATCGCAATAGGTACAGTAATTAATACACCAAGATAAATAACATCAGAGCCAATGCCAAGCTTCTTAGCCTCTCTTAAGCCAAGCCAAACGGCTATAATAACTCCAATTAAAATACATATTGCATACCAATGAATGGTTAAATTACCAATTCTAAAGTATGAATTAAAAGCACTTAATAACATAAATCTACTCCTATCTTTCTTGGGCATTGTGGTTAATTTTTTCCACAAACTCCTTAGCCGCGTTTGTACCTAAATATTTAAGCTTTTCGTTCATTGCTGCAGATTCTACAAGTAATGCTACGTTTCTACCTGGCATTACAGGAATCGTAACCTTAGGTATTTCTGTATTGAAATATTTCGCTCTTTGCTCATCTATACCTAATCTATCATAATATTTATTTTGATCCCAAGCCTCAAGCTCAACAACCAAACGAATCATCTTCTTATCACGATAGGATGCAGCACCAAACATAGAAATTACATCTACAATACCAATACCTCTAATTTCCATATAACGCTTTAAAACGTTAGGTGATGTACCAATTAGATTTCCTGGCTCACGCTCCATGATTTCAACTAAATCATCGGCAACAAGCTGATGTCCTCTTTTAATTAAATCGTGTGCTGTTTCGGATTTACCGATACCACTTTTACCAATAATTAATGTACCCATACCACCAATATCCATTAAAGTACCATGTACACTAATTCTTTCTGCAAGCTTATCCTGTAAATACACATAAAGCTTTGATGAGGATGCTGTTGTAGGCAAATCCATTCTTAATACAGCAACATTATATTTATTACCCATTTCGAAGAATATTGGGTTAATAATTACATTTCTTGAGAATACAACACATGGAATATCGTGAGCGAAAATATAATCTAGATTCTTTTTTATTGCCTCAGGTCCTTGCTTATGCAAGAAGGTTGCATCCTTAGATCCAACCAGTAGCATTC
Organism: Anaeroplasma sp.; assembly: GCF_034179385.1. Lineage (NCBI taxonomy): Bacteria > Bacillati > Mycoplasmatota > Mollicutes > Anaeroplasmatales > Anaeroplasmataceae > Anaeroplasma > Anaeroplasma sp. The sequence continues at coordinate 2,280 of NZ_JAXFPY010000059.1, read as the reverse complement.
TTTTATTATCAAAATAATCATAGAATCCTGCAAACTCTAGCCCTGGTCTTGAAATCATATCTGAGGTAATCTTTTTTAATAATCCACCCTCCCCAGCAAGTAATTCAAGCTTCATAGCTTCCATTAGCTCTTGTACAGTAACAAATTTTTCCATATTATCCTCCATTCTAGCTAATTCTTCTTATCGCTTTATCAACGAAATAATAAAGTATCATAACGATAATTAAATAAAATACCCATGTAATCGAATTTTGAAATACGGAATATACATCACGGTTGAAAATATATATTCCTAAAATAATAATTGTAAATATCATTAAATTCATTGAAATGAAATGCTTCCTGAATGGATTTCTTGGTATATCCTCAAATGCTGTAAGAATCATACTAATAATTCCTGCAACTAAGAATACTAAGAATTTATTTGTAAAGGTGACCTCTTGAAAAAATAGTCCAAAGGCTAAAATAGAAACAAAATACATTAAAGTAAAATGAATAGAGAATAATCCAACACCCCTACCTATTCTTTTTCCTAGAGGTTCTTGTTCCATTTGTAATATTTCTTCTAATAATTCCTCAAGCTCATTGATTTCATCTTTCGTAATATCTGAAGAATTTTCCTTTAATTCTTCGATTAAATTTTCTATTTCTTTTTTCTTCTTTTCTATATTTAGCTTTCTTTTATCCATGGTCTCACCACATTTCAATACTTAATTATATAATAATTAACCCCTATTTACAAGAACATACGAAAAAGGATATTTTGTCTAAAAATAGGAATCCATATGAGGGATTTTATAATGGGGGATACAGAAATAGAGCATTTCGTTTATTCTTTTTTATGGGGTTATTGAGCAATTGAATGCGTCAAAAAAAATGTACCATATAATATAATCACTACTTGAGGAGATTGTAATAATTATAATAGAACTTGACAATGAACTTGGAGGATTAATTATGAAGCATAAAGAAAAAAGGTTGATACTAAGCCATTTAGTACCAACCCTGTGCAAATTAGGAATATTTAAAAAAATGAAAAAGCCTTACCAAAAGAGATTATTTTTTTACGTTTAAATATATAATTGTTGAAGTTCCAACAATAAAAATACAAGCACAATTTATAATAGAAACATATATAGCAATGTCTTTTATGTTATAACCCCAATAAATCAAGCTTTCACAAACATTACAAATAATTGTAATAGAAATAAATAATATTAGTTCCATTGCTACTATCCTAATTTTAGGAAAAACATTTTTTCGAATATATAGCTTATTCAAAATTGATTTTTGTTCTATCGATTGTTTTTCTATCATATTTTGTGATATTCCATCAAAACAATTCGGACATATCATTGTACAAAAGTACCAATACACAATTATAAACCATGGTAGTAAAATAACCAACCAAATCAATTATAACCACTCCCAACTGTTCATATTGTAAGCTAATACTGCTGAACCGGCGGTGGAAATAGCCATTTTAGTTAAGTTGACAGCAGTTAATTTAGCAACTGTACCAGGCAATGCTTTTGAAACAGCATTAATAAATTGTCCACCATACAAGTTAAATATGCCCGCAAATCCTCTTTTTGAAATTGCACCTGCAGCATAGTTATTTGTTGCTTTATATAATATACTAAATGTCCTATTCACTTCACTGTTTTTCAACAACCCTTTTCCGAGTGCTGATGAATTTTGGGAACCAGCTCCAGCCCAAGCTCCTAATCCGAAATTTACAGCACCCATAATGGCGGCTTTTCCCCAGTTTACAGAAGTCCAATTTCCTTTACTAGAAATCAGATCTCCTCCTACACTACTAGCAAATCCAAGTCCTCCAGAAATGCAAGCAGCAGCCAAAGTACCTATTCCGGTTGCTGCTAACATACCACTAATTCCACCGATAGTACCATCAAGTAATACTTGCCAACCGTTAATATTTTCCCATCCATTAGTTGCACCTTGAGAAATTACACTAGCCCCAGCTCCTATTGCAACACCCATAATAGTACTAATAATCAAAGCGGATATCATGAAATGTCCCGTCGGATCCATCCCCGTCACAGGATTATTATTACAATATATAAATAGATTCATACCTGATGGAGTATCTATGTTTAAATAATTAGGACTATCCGGGGTTAACCATCTTCTCCATTTTGGATTATAAAATCTATTATGACAATAATACATTTCTATATCATTATCATAATAATATCCTTTGTATATAAATGGATTATATATGTTTTCACCTGTAATGCTTATAGTATTACCATAGGC
>NZ_JAXFPY010000114.1:0-28942 GCF_034179385.1 Anaeroplasma sp. | reverse complement strand
CAAATATAATTCTACATTTAATCCATTTGCTCTTGCAGTTTGAACAATAGAAAATGCTTTTCCTGTTGCTATTGCTCCATCCGCAGTTTTACAAAATAGAAAGTTCTTCCGTGCTATAACGAAGGGTTTAACTGTTCTTTCAGATAATTATGCTGAATTCAGCATAATTATCTGAAAGGTGCATGAAGAACTTTATAATAGGTAGAAAGAATTTCTTATTCTACTTTACAGAAAATGGTGCTGATTCATCAGCCATTGCTTGCAGTATAGTTGAAACAGCTGTAGCTAATAACCTAAATGTATACGAATACTTAACTTATGTATTTGATACATTACCTAAAATAAATAAAAATGAGGAAGATGATTTAAGAAAGTTATTACCTTACTTAAAAGATCTTCCTCTTGACTTAAAAGTCACTAAATAGAGCCTTATATAGGCTTTTTAGTGTTGCCTTAGTTCATCCAGGGCTTTTTATATTTGTTATGCTACAACATGGTAGCGTGATGTTTTGGATTACTATAGAAATGGCTTCAAAACCCATTCTGATTTTGAAGCCATTATTCTTAATTATACGGTATCCACCTACCAAACTACTTAAGTTTGGGAAGAGCCCTTTTATCTTGTTGCAAAATATATAATCATTGCGATTGTGATTATAGCCAAGAATAGAAAAACAAATAGCATAAGCTTCTTTTGTTCTCTATTGCATTTTAAATTCTCTTCAAATTTTTGAAGTTTAGCCTTATTCTTTTCCGATGCGATTAAGTATTTTAATTTCATAGTCCTACCATGCCAAATATTGATAATTAGTAGCAAAAGAAGGCTTGAAACCAAAAATACAATAGCGATACCAGTACCATCCGTCACTATAGTAAATGGTATTACTGCTAAGACAGTTACAATAATATAGGCGGTTAAAAATATAATGAGCTTTTTATGTCTTTCTATCATGAAATCTTCACTCCTTCATATTTTATTTCACCATTATCAAATAGATTCTTTAGGGTTATATCATCATTGTAATATACTTTATAATTTGTAACATAGATCGTTTTTATACTGTTCGATAAGGAGTTTATACCTTCCTCATCAATGATAGTGTTTATATAATACTTATTTGTCTTTAATACGATATCTACGATAGTTTCATTAGGAGAATAAAACATCATCGTTTGACAGGAATTCATAGAAATTCCAGTTGCCTCATCGATATAGAGGCTTCTTACCGTGCCATCCGATAATATATAATACCTTTTTCTTGCATGAGGATATAGATCATAGGCTCTATAGCATACACCTCTTATCCCACTTTGAATTTCCATTTGACAAGCATTTAAATATCCTTTTTCTATCTTATCGCCAATAGAATATGTATAGCTATCTAAACCAGATAGAGATCTAAAATAACCATCACAGGAGGATATATATCCTCTTGTGTAGCCATTTGTAATTAGGGTGTCTGCAATAATATCTATTAAAAATGCATTTGTTAGATAAGTAAAATCAATAAATGGAGCTCCATTATCCTTAGCAAATTCTAAGTAATCTTTTGATACAAATAATTCTACTGTATTATTTTCTTTTAAATTGATATGTATCTTAGTATCATCATTTGTATAGACTAAATAGGATTGAATCCAATCGAGTACCTCAGGATTCCTTGGGTCATATTGATATTCACTATCATCATCATTTTGCAAAAACATAGATAAATATAAGGAATGAATAGGAGCTTGATATAGGATTCTTGTATCATATCCTTCTACCTGCTTAAATGCCTTATAAAGTGTAGGAGATACTACAATATCTGTATTTGGATGGTCGTTAATATATTTCATATTATTTATTCCATCATAATCTACACCAGAATCAAAAAGTGGATAAGCATGGCTTAATGCCTGATCATATAAGGATATAACATTTTTATGATCATCATTAGGATTATCTTTTGTTCCAAGATTGTACATCAATGTAAAATCCCTATCATACAAATTGAAGTTTGAAGAAATTTGGGCAAATCCAGAATCTACATTCGAGCACTGAACAATTCCAAAAATAATGAAAAACATTGCTGCAGCTGCAGAAATAATAAATATTACAATTCTAAGCTTTAAATGCTTTTCACTTAATTCAATTTTCTTAACAGGTTTTACTCTATATTCATCATTAGGATTTGCTTGTTTTCTCATAAATACCTCATAAGTCAAAAGCTTAGCAACAAAATGCTAAGCTTTTTATAAATCAATTCAATTTTTATGTACTTGCAATAATTAGACCAATGCCAAAGATTAGCAATACAATACCCTTAAGAATTAAACCAAGAAGGGTTCCTTTTCTAGAAATCTTGAAGTTTCTAAAGTACTTTATCTTATAGAATACAATCCATAAAACTGCACCAATAATACTGAAGAAGAATCCTAAGATTGCATACCAAACACTTCCTGTATCATGAAGTGGTGGAAGCTCAATATCCTCTTCCTTAATTACATTATCCTTCTTTGTTTCCTCTTCTAGCTTTGCCTTTTCCTCAGGAGAAATAAGTGTAATAGACTTTGGATGCTCTCCAGACTCTCTAATACGCTTATATTCCTCGATTTCAGCCTTATTACCAAATACTAAGTGATTATTACCAATATCCACTAAGGATGGCTTATCTATAGAATAATCATGAATCGATGGATCATATGTAAATAATACCTTATTCTTCTCTAAGACTGGATCTGGGATAGGAATTGCAGAAATTAATGATCTTGTATATGGATGTAGAGGGAAGTTAAATAATTCCTCTGCCTCTGCGATTTCTACAATATCACCTTTATAAATTACACCGATTCTATCTGAGATAAATCTTACGATAGAAAGGTCGTGTGCGATAAATAAGCATGTTAAGCCCTTTTCAACCTTAAACTTAGTTAATAGGTTCAAGATTTGTGCACGAATAGATACGTCAAGTGCAGAAATAGGCTCATCCGCAACAATTAGCTCAGGCTCCATTACGAAGGCACGAGCAAGACCAACTCTTTGACGCTGTCCACCAGAGAATTCATGCGGATAACGAGTTAAGTGCTCAGGAAGTAAGCCTACCTCCTGAATCATATTTTCAACCTTTTGTACACGGTCTGCCTCATTTTTATATAAATGGAAATTATATAAACCTTCCGATACGATATAATCGATAGTTGCACGCTCATTTAAGGATGCAGCTGGGTCCTGGAATACCATTTGAATGTTACGAATGACATCACGGTCTAGATTGTGTGGAATTCTACCAGAGATTCTTACACCCTTGTAATCAATTTCACCACCAGCAAGTGGATTTACACGAATTACAGCACGACCAATGGTAGTCTTACCAGAACCAGACTCACCTACAAGCGAGAAGGTTTCACCCTTGTAAATATCGAATGTTGCATTCTTTACTGCTCGAACAGCTCTATCTCCCTTACCGAATGTAATATCTACATTCTTTAAGGATAATAGGATTTCCTTTCCATTATTCTCATCCATTGGACCCTTTTCAGGAAGAACTCTTTGTGCTTCCTTTTCAAGCTTATTAATCTTCTCTTCGATTGCTGAACCAAACTCATATTTAGATAACTCGTTTAGCTTATTTTCGTATTTAGTGATTAATGCTTGTACAGAATACTTTTCTGTTTCCTTTTCGAATTCAGCATGATCCTTCTTTTCATATTTTTCCTCAAGAGAGGAAATCTTTTTTAAAGCATTTTCCTTTTCTTCGCCTGTTAAGCCTTCTGCCTTTGTTCTTTTTAGATCAAGAATAAATTCTTCAGCGTGACGTATTACATTAGAAGAACGGAATTTTAAATCTAATGTATCAATTGTATCTGTGCCTGCAGCCTTTTTAATTTCGTCCTGTAGCTTATTCGCAACAATCTTGAAATTATCGGCCAGATTTAGTGTGATTTCATCATCCTCACATTTACCCGTAATGGAAGTAACGTCCTCGTGTGAAAGCTTATAATAAGAAGCCTGACGATTCTTTATAGAATAAAAGAATTCTTCATCCGTAATTTCCTTACCAGCCTTAATCTTTCTTCCGATAGATGCAATAATTTGATTTGCAATATTAAAGGAAGCTTTTCCAAAATATACACTAGATAATACAATTTCTTTGGCAAATCTCTTGTTTCTTTCCTTTGTTTCATTAGAAATCTCTTGAGATATTGCCTCTTTGTACTCTTTCTTTAGAGCTTTAATTTCATTCTTAATTTCAAGCTTTTGCTTTTTATATTCATTCGTAAATGTAGCTAAGGAATCCTCTTTTCCTACATTTTCTTTAGCATTTTCAAGAGGTTCGTTTTCTGGATTTAATTTATTTTCATCATTCATAAAACACAACTCCTCCTTCTAAATGTTAAATGCTTTTAATAGCTTTTCATGAATATTTTGAATAATTTCTGGTTTTTCCTGCTTAGGAGATCTTGGATCTAATAACCATGTCTTAGCATAATGTGTATCATTAATCTTAAACATAGGAGAATCCATTAATGTATCAATCTTTAAGCAATATGGATTTCTTGGAGCAAAAGGATCACCAACAATCTTGTTATATAAGGATGGTGGAGTACCACTAATAGAGTATAGCTCCGTTCCACGCTGTGCAATCTGAGGTAATGAGGATAATAATGCCCAAGTATAAGGGTGACGAGGATCATAGAAGATTTCCTCACACTTACCTAACTCAACAATTTGTCCTGCATATAATACAGCTACACGGTCTGCAACATTAGCTACAACACCTAAGTCGTGTGTGATAAATACGATAGTGTATTTAAATTCCTTTTGTAAGTCCTTGATAAGCTTTAAAATTTGTGCCTGGATTGTAACATCTAGGGCAGTTGTAGGCTCATCACAAATTAAAATCTTTGGCTGGCAGGATAGAGCAATCGCAATAACGATTCTTTGTCTCATACCACCAGAATATTGGAAAGGATAGTCATCGAAACGCTTTTCAGCGTTAGGAATACCAACCTTAGTCATTAAGTCAATTGCACGAAGTCTTGCTTCATTTGCAGAACAATGCTGGTGCTTAATGATTACAGATGTAATCTGCTTACCAATAGTAATAATTGGGTTTAGAGAGGTCATTGGGTCTTGGAATACTGTTGCAATTCTAGAACCACGAATTTGTTGCCAGTCCTTACCATATTTAATCTTTGCACAGTCAAGATTACAATATCCTCTATAATACTTTTTCTCATTTGGATTCGCTAAATCAAGCTCATCCTCCTTTAAGTATTCCACACGGAAAACTACTGTATCAAAGATGTTATTTAATGTATCCACATCACTTAAATCAACACCTAGCTTCATAGCCTTCTTTAATTCCTTTAAAAGTTTAGAAACATATCTTGATCTTGTGATGATACCAAATCTTGCTGTAGAAAGATAAACTTCCTTAGCAATCTTTTCATTAAGAGCAATTTTTTCTTTAGGGGCTTCCTTTTGAATTAATTCATCATATTCCTTTGTTAATTCAGCCATCTTCTTCTCATAGCTATTAATGAAGGAAGTATCCTTAAGATAATCCTCTTTATGCTTTTGTAATAATAATCCCTTTTGGTTCTCTGCAGTTTTAAGGTGTTCCTTTAAAACAGTAATCTCATTTGAAATCTTCTTAATTTCAAATCTTTGCTTACGAGAATCTAAAGTCATCTTATAGTTCGTTTTTTCTGTAATTTCATATTTTAAATCTGCAATATCATTCTCGATAGCTTCGCATTCTTCATCCGTTAAAGAAAGCTTTGCATTCTTCTTTGCTTCAAGCTCTAAAATTTGCTTATAAACCTCGGCACCATTATAAAGCCTTGCATATTCATTTAATTTTGCAGTATAGCCTTCTACCTTCTTCATAGAGGATGGGTTTTTGATTGCATTCGTTTCAGATAAAACATCATCTCTTAATACAATACTACCAGAATCAATGAAACCATTGGAATCTAGCATACCAGCGAATGTTTTCGTAAATACAGATTTACCAGAACCAGATTCACCTACAATTGCAATAGATTCATTCTCATAGATATCTAATGAAATTCCACGTATAGCTGTAAGTATACGACCTCTTACGCGGAATTTTACTACTAAATCCTTTATAGAAAGTAAGGTCTTTTTCTCTTCCTTATTTTCTACTACTTTTTCCTCATTTTGAGATAATAACTCTTCATCAACCATTGCTATTACCTCCTACATATGAGTTCTTGGGTCACTTGCATCACCCAAGTTCTGACCTAATACATATAATACGATTGTAACAATAGATGATAGTAATACTGGAGACCAGAATTCCCATGCATTAATTGCCATAACCTTTTGTGAATTCTCAATTAACTTACCTAGTGTTGTATCACTCATACCCATACCAATGTAAGATAAGAATACTTCCATTGAAATATAGGATGGAATTTCAGCAGCTGCTAGGGTAACAATTACAGATGTTAAGAATGGTAAAATATTCTTAATTGTTACACGAAGAATATTTGTACCTAAGCAACGGGAAGCTAAATTGTATTCACGGTCACGAATAATAATTACCTGTGTTCTAATGAAATATGCTATACCAAGCCAACCAGTAACGGTAAGTGCAAATACAAATGGCCAGAAACCAGCGCCTGTTATAACTACTAAAACGGAAATAACTAGGATATATGGAACATTACCTACAATGTTATATACCTCAGTCATAAAAAGATCAAAATGCTTTGAATAACCCCAAATTGCACCAAGAATGATACCAATTACAAGGTTAATTGCAGCACAAACCAAAGACAAACTTATGGAAATTCTCGATCCATACCAAATGGCATTGAATGTAGATTCACCTTGCTGTCCTGTACCTAAAATCCATTTAATATGGAATCCCCATTTCGATATTGCCTGGAATGGAGTTAAATTCTTAGCACCAGCCTCTGTTAAATTTTCCCACATATCAAATGGTGAGAAAATCGGAATAATGAATGCGAATAATACAACAACAAGTAATAGAGCTAATAAGACTACATTAATCTTTCTCTTAAAGAATACTCTACTAACGGATTTCCAATAGGAATATCTTGGGGCTGTAATCTTTTCCGTCGTTGCAATAGAATTGTCAACGAAAGAGAATAATTCTTCTTCAGAAAGATTAAGACTATCTAAATTTATTAATGCTTGTTCCATTTTAGATTACCTACCTTTCGTGGAGAATGAAATTCTAGGATCAACTAACGCCATTAAAATATCACCTAAAATAATAGAAACAATGGATAAAATAGAATAGAATAATGAAATACCTACAATTACGGCATTGTCATGTGCAGTAATTGCATTAGTCAATGTATTACCAACACCTGGAACGGTATAAACACGCTCTGTAATGATAGCACCAGTTAATGCACCAAGAAGGGATCCTGGAATACCTTGAATAATAGGAATTGCCGCATTCTTAAAGATATGCTTTGTAAAGATTTCGGTTTCAGATAGACCACCAGATCTTGCAAATTTAACATAATCCGATGCCATTTGATCTACCATGTAACGTCTTAACCAACGCATCAATCCAGCAATAGATGGTAATGCTAAGGATACAACTGGTAGAATGTAATACATAGGATTTAATGTGTATTTTGTATCAAAGGTAGTAGGAAGTCCCATAGAACCACCTAAGCTTTGGAACATTAAAATATATGCTAAGGATGGGACTGCAGTAATGAATACAACATAAATTGTACCAAGCTTATCTGCAAGCTTATCCTTCTTTCTAGCCATTAATATACCTAAAGGTACACCTAAGAAATATGCTAATAATGTTGCAAAAATACCCATCACAAAGGAATATCCCATACGAGACATACCATTTTTAAACGTTCCTACATTTGTATAATCATCGGTAAAATACATGTTATTTATTTCACTCAATGAATTTTGAACATAGGTTGCACTATGAATATCATCTGCTCTTTCATCTACATATCCAGTAGGATATATAACTGGTCTAGGAGCTAGTGCACCTTGAGATTCAGTCATAGTTGTTACAAGCTCATTTCCTCGACTTATAGAATAAGAAACACCTAAATTAATATTAAAAACATTTTGATGTATAAAAGGGAATTTATTATCGAAATATAATAAATATTTATGTCTTGTACCATTTCCCATAATAGCAGGTGCAAATGCTCCACCGTAAGCAGGATCATTCCATGTAAAGGTAAGTCCTCTTTCTCCAATATCAATACTAGAGTCAACATAGCTTACTCTATCTACTACGATAATGCCTGTGAAATACTTCCATACACGCACAAAAACGGAAATATCCTTATAAGCAAATAGTGCTGGTTTACCACCAGTATAAAGCTTACCTGTTAATTCCGAATAGATTGCATCTAGTCTTACTACGTTATATCCGTTTTTAGTGTATTTCTCAGCGAAGCTAGCTGTCCATTTCTTAGTAAGATCAGAATCCTTCTCAGCGGTTTTACCAAGCTTTGCAGCTTTAGTTTTATCTGTAGCAGAAAGATTGCCATTTGCAACTTCATCGCTTAAGTAATCTGCATATGGGACGTAATCCAAATATCCATAATCCTCTAGTTTTTCATACATATAAACCTTCTTATCGTTATATGCAGTATGAGAATATGTAGTATCTCCACTAAATATAGAACTTCTATCAATTAACGAGTAAATCAAAATCATGATTATACCAACAACGATAATGACAGAAATAATACCATGTAGTAATCTTTTTATTAAATATTTTGTCATAATCACTACTCCTTTATTAGAAAAAACTAGAGGGCGGAGTAAACCAACCCTCTATCTTTTCAAATTATACTATAATTTATATCTAAAATCAATAATAACTTTTAATATAAACCAATGCACTTTGTCATGTATCCACCAGCTGGCATGAATGTGTCTAGGTATGTAGATGGATCACCATAGTCAGGACCCCAACCAGATAAGTCATAGTTATCGTAGTTAGCTTCAGCACCAGATGTACAATAGTAGCCTGTGTACATCCACTGAGCTTGTGTAGTACATTCAGTTTTTACAAATTCAATGTAATCACCTAAAGCACCTTCAACTGAAGTCTTGAATACCTGGAACATACCTGCACGAAGTTCAGATGGAGTAAATACAGGTATTTCAATCTTAATCTTAGTCTTAGTTAAATCTAAGCCCATTTCACCTAATTCTTTAACAGCCTTAGCCATGTAAGCCTTAGCAGCTTCAACATTATACCAACCATCAAAACCATCACTAGACTGAGTTTCTTTATCGAATGCCTTGATATGAGAACCATCAGCAGTTAACTGAGCCTGCATAATTTCACCATATAATGTACCAGCAGCGAATTTCTGGTCTTTACCATTAATAGAAACTGTTACATCCTCAGGAAGTGTTACGAAATTACCTGGAGTATAAGTGTTTCTTAAAGAATTAAGAGCTAAATCATCACCAACCTGAACCGCATTCCAAGTCTTACGATCAAATACAGATGCTAAAGCCATACGGAAATTCTGGTTCTGTAATGCCTTAAATGCTTCTTCCTGTTCTTTTTCAGTCTTTGTAGTCTTTACAGCACCATCGTTAACGTTTGCAAAAGCTTGACGCTTAACATTAGTGAAATTCATAAAGGAAGTTGCATCAGTATCAGTTACATAATTATAATCATCAAATAATCCATCCTGCTTAGCAAGCTCTAATGTAGTTGTATTTAAACCACAACCATCAACTTCTCCTTTTTTGAAATCATTGTAAGCCTTCTTAACATCCTTACCATCCGTATATCTCCATACTACTTCTTGGATATTAATCTTGTCTGCATCGAAATATTTTGTATTCTTTGTGAATGTTTCCTTAGCTTCTGCTGTAACTTCAGTTAATCTATAAGCACCATTATAAAGGATAGAATCATAACCCTTAGCATAATTGTAATCAGCAGCTGTACTATCAAAATCAACGCCAAACTTACCACCCTTAGATTCATAGTATGTTCTATTTAATGGGGCAAAAATGTTATAAGCAAGCATTGTATTGAAATATGAAATTGGCTTAGTAAGAGTATATTCAACTGTGAAATCATCAACAGCCTTAACACCAACCTCTTTAAATTCTGCTTCACCTCCTAAGTATTCGGATGCGTTTTCAATAACGCCTTCAACTAAATACTCAAGTCCACCTTCTGCATCAAGCATATGTTGGAAACCAGCAACGAAGTCATCAGCCTTAAGTGTTGCAACCTCAGCACCCTGAGCATCAACCCACTTTACATCCTGTCTTAAAGTGAATGTGTATTTTAAGCCATCCTCAGATACAGTATAACCTGTAGCACAAGCTGGCTTCTGCTTATTTGTACTATCATACTCTAATAAACCAGCATATGTATTAACTAATACCTCAGAGTCAGCTGCTTGTGATGTTGCAAGTGCATCCCACTGCTGTACATCAGAAGTATATAATGTATTATAAGTAGTCTTTAATGTATAGCCATGATTTGCTAAATAATCCTTAACATATGCATCATGGTTATAGCCTTCCTCTGCCTTATGTGCATTCCAGTTTGCTAACATAGCAGCACGGTCAGCAGCCTTAATTGTTTCATTAGCAACAACCATTGTGCCAAATCTATCAGAGTCAGTTCCCCAAAGTACTGAAGATACAGTTCTTGGTGCAACCTTAGTGATTGCATAGTTACCACCTCTTGTAGTTGTAGGTAGCATTACACCAGACTCAAGAAGCTTAGCCTCAGCAATTGCCTGTAATGCATAAGACTTTGCAACGTTTGTTTCTTCCTTAGCAGTAGAATATGCTTTGTAGAAGTCTCCTAATACTGTCATATAAACTTCGTCATCGGAAGTTTCAGCAGTGTAGAATTCCTTTACCTCTGGAGTTTCTGTAGTAGTTTCTGTTGGAACCACTGTAGTGCCAGTTCCAGTTTCTGTTGGAACATCAGTAGTTCCAGTTCCAGTTGCTGGATTATCATTTCCACCGCAAGCAGCTAATGTTAATGTTGCTGCAGCAAGGAAACCAGCAAAAGTAAGTTTTTTTAGTTTCATTTTAAATATCTCCTTTTTCTTAATTTATCTCCCCAAAACCTTTCTTTGATTGGAAAGTATAGAAATATTATAATATCATTTTTTTTAAGATTCAATAGAAATTTTTATTTTTTTCGCGATAACTTTGTTTTTATAAATATTGTTCGGTAGAAATCATTCTAACATATCACAAAAACACATTTTAATTCAAAAAACCTATTTTTATTAAATTATATTCAAAAGTTTTATTCATTTTGAAATATTTTTTAAAAAAGATTCAATATTTCTTATGTATTCCGAATAATCTTCAAATTTGAATGAATAGTATATTTTATACATTTCATAGGTTATAATAACATTTTTAGACAATGTAATTAGATTTGTATATTTCTAAACAAATAACATTTGTCTTGAAAAAAAATTTAATTTCTTTTATAATTTAGACAGTACTTGTTAAAAAACTGATTTTAGAGACTTACAGCTGGTGAAAAGTAAGACAGATTTAATAAGGAATTGGTTTTATACTTTAATAAAAGAGCCGATTTATCGGAATTAAGGTGGCACCGCGCTTTTAAGCGTCCTTAAGTTAATTCTTAAGACGCTTTTTTTGTTTTAATAGGAGGTATTATTTATGAGATTTTTATCAGGAATTCAGCCAAGTGGTAATATTACCCTTGGAAACTACATTGGAGCTGTAAAGCAGTTCGTTAAGCTACAGGAGCATCCAAACTTTACAGATTTTATGGTATTTGTTGCAGATTTACATTCGATTACAGTACCACAGGATAAGCAAGAATTAAGAAAGAATATTCGTTCCTTAGTTGCTATATATTTAGCTTGCGGATTAAATCCAGAAAAGGTACATATTTTTATTCAATCTGAGGTGCATGAGCATGCTGAGCTTGGTTGGATATTAGAATGCAATGGCTACATTGGTGAGCTTGAGCGTATGACACAATTTAAGGACAAAAAGGAAAAACAGGTTGCTGGAGTTTCTGTTGGTTTATTGACTTATCCTTCTTTAATGGCTGCAGATATCTTATTATATGATACAGATATTGTTCCTGTTGGACAAGATCAAAAACAGCATCTAGAATTAACAAGAACTCTTGCAGAAAGATTCAACAATAAATATGGGGAAACCTTCAAAGTTCCAGAACCATTTATTGCCCCATCTGGTGCCAAGATTATGTCTTTGGCAGATCCACTTAAGAAAATGAGTAAATCGGATCCAAATCCAAAGGCTTATATTTCTTTATTAGATGATATTAATATCGTTAAGAAAAAAATAAAGTCTGCCGTTACAGACTCTGATGGTAAAATTGCCTTTGATAAGGAAAATAAGCCAGGTATATCCAATTTATTAACGATTCTTTCTTGCTGTACAGATACTCCAATTGAGGAATTGGTTTTAAAATATAAGGATTCAAATTATGCAACATTCAAAGAAGATGTTGCAAATGCAGTTGCAGATGAGCTAAAGCCAATTCAAGAAAGATATAATGAAATCATTAATTCTAGCTTAATTGATGAGGTTTTAGATCAAGGAAGAGATTATGCAAGCCATCTTGCCAAAAAGAAATTAGCTAAGGTTTATAATAAGGTTGGCTTAGGTAGAAAAAGATAATGGATTACGAAGAGCTAATCACACAATTAAATTTGGATTTAGATAATAAAGAAAGCCAAGAGGAGGCCAAAATATTAAAGGCTAAGTTAGAAAGAAAGTCTTTTATCCTTCTTCTTTTATCCTCTATATTTATTGGATTATCCTTAATCACATTTATTATTTTACTTATTTTAGGGCTTAAAAGCTTTAATGAGACCATTCTATTTTCCATAATACCATTTGTACTTATGGTAATTTCTATTTTTGGTTTATTCTTTGGAGTAAGCTATAGAACACTTGCAAAATCAATAATTCTAGACGAAAAAATGGATGAGAACTAAACTCATCCATTTATTTTTTGGGCCATAGAATACTCTATAGAGTTTGAAAGCTCCTTAAGCATATTCCCCACAATTTCAACTAATTCTAAATATTCCTCAAGAAAGGGCATATCTAATAATTCTTCCTTTTTTGTGTTATATAAGGATAGATACATTTGATATTGTTTCGGCTGATGAAATTCCTTTGAGGAAACTAATTTCTTTTGAATATCCTTTAGCTCATCAAAGGCTTTTTTTATTTTTTCATTATGATCAACATAATGCTCTAGCTCTTTTAGTCTTTTTACCTCAGGAGTACTTAAATAATATTCCTTAAGCTTATCGATACTACTCACAAAGCTCTCCAATCATAAACCAGGTTTTCGCCTCAGTTACCTTAACATTTACAATCTTACCAATTAAGGATAAATCATCACTCTTAAAATGGGTAAGCTTATTGTGCTCAGAATAACCGCACATCATGCCATCACCATTTTTAGATTCACCATCAACTAATACCTTAACTACCTGTCCTACGAATCTCTCATGGCCCTTTAGGTAGCCTTCGTTGGTTACAGCAATTAATCGGTTTAATCTTTCCTTCTTTTCCTCATCTGAAGTGTGATCTACCATACGAGCTGCAGGAGTGCCTTCTCTTTTCGAATAAATAAAGGTAAATGCGCCCTCAAAGCCAGCCTCATGACATAAATCTAGGGTATGCAAGAATTGCTCCTCTGTTTCATTTGGAAAGCCTACAATGATATCTGTTGTAATGGAAATTCCAGGTACAAGCTCCTTAAGCTTGTTCACCTTTTCCATATATATTTCATGAGTATATTTTCTATTCATTATTTTTAAGATATCATTATCTCCACTTTGAACAGGGAGATGCAAGTGTGGCATTACGCTTCTACAATCTCTCATAGCCTCCATTGTCTTTAAATCTAAATCTCTTGGGTGGCTAGTTGTATATCTTATTCTTTCAATACCTGTCTTATCTAGGTCATATAATAAATCACCGAAGGTGTAATCAAGTCCTAAATCCTTGCCATAGGCATTTACATTTTGTCCAAGAAGCGTTACTTCCTTATAGCCCTCTTGTACTAATTCTTCTACTTCCTTTATAATATCATCCTTACTACGGCTTCTTTCTCTACCTCTTGTATAAGGTACAATACAATAGGTACAAAATTCATCGCATCCATACATAATGGATACCCAGGCCTTATGCTTCGATTTTCTATGCTTAGGGGCATCCTCTAAGATATTACCCTCATTAGATAATACCTCAACTACCTTTGCCTTAGTCATATAGGCATCATAAATAAGCTCTGGTAAATGATCTCTATTATGTGTACCAAAGACGATATCTACATCATAAGAATTAATAATCTTATTGGCTGCAGATTCCTCCTGTGGCATACATCCACAAATACCAACTAATAAATCTGGGTTGTCTCTTTTTCTGCCCTTAAGCTGACCTAAAACACCCCAAATTCTTTGTTCAGCATTTTCTCTTATCGCACAGGTATTTAATAATACTAAATCCGCATCTAATGGGTCTATTGCCTCAACATAGCCAATACCTTCTAAAATACCTGCCATAACCTCACTATCTGCCTCATTGCCCTGGCATCCATAGGTGTAGATATAATATTTTTTACCCTTACCTAAATTTTGATATTTATCATTTAGCTTATAATGGATG
The DNA here is from genome assembly GCF_034179385.1 of Anaeroplasma sp. Lineage (NCBI taxonomy): Bacteria > Bacillati > Mycoplasmatota > Mollicutes > Anaeroplasmatales > Anaeroplasmataceae > Anaeroplasma > Anaeroplasma sp. The sequence continues at coordinate 14,271 of NZ_JAXFPY010000114.1, read as the reverse complement.
GTTTCAACATCCAAATTACGTCTAAGTTTTGCCTCCTTTAGGGATGGCATTGCCTTAACTTTTTTCATTTTATCACCACGCTTGGAAATTATACACTAAGAATAAAAGGAATAGCAAGACTGAAATTCCTTTATTCGTTCATTATTTTTCATTTAAAATATATTTCTTATTAAATCTTGTAATTGTATTCTTTAAACCAAAATCTAAAATGACTCCATTTAACATATATTCATTACCTGTTGCACATTTTAGTGGTTCAAACATGCCCGTTTTAAATCTTTGGATAACCATATCCTTATCATCACCTAAAATGGAATCAAATGCACCACACATTCCCATATCTGTGATGAAGCATGTATTATCAAATACCTGCTCATCTGCGGTTTGGGTGTGTGTATGTGAGCCTAAGATAGCATCTACCTTACCTGCAAAGTTAAAGAAGAATGCCTTCTTCTCACTTGTTGCATCCCCATGGAAATCAACAAGGATGTAATCTGCATCAATTCTATCAAGTAGCTTATCCATGGTTTTAAATGGGTCATCTAGTGGAGTATAGGTATATACTCTACCTAGCATATTTACAACTGCAATCCTTTTATCATTATATTGGATATATAATATATCCTTGCCATAAGAGGTGCCTAAATTTGCAGGGCGAGCAATGGTTGCATCATTAATATAATTTTTAATTTCTGATTTAGAAAATGTATGATTTCCCATAGACATACCTGCAATACCTAATTGCTTTAGCTGCTTATAATGCTTTTCAGATAAGCCCTTTCCTTGTGTTACATTTTCCGCATTCACCAAAACTAAATTAATTCTATTTTCTGATTTTATCGTATCAAGATTTTGTCTTAATACCTCTATTGTTTTTTCCCCAACAATATCACCTAAATATAATATACGCATAAAACACCTCCAAAGTTTTCAAAAAAAGGGTGATATTACTCACCCTTTTTTCTTACTTAGCAACATCCACTGAACGGATTTCACGGATTACTGTTACCTTAATCGTACCAGGGTAGGATAATTTGTTCTCAATTTCCTCCTTGATTTGACGGGCAATAGTAATTGTAGATAAATCATCAACCTCTTCAGGGTTAACAATTACTCTAACCTCTCTACCTGCCTGAATAGCAAAGGATGTCTTAACACCCTTAATACTATTTGAAATAGCTTCAAGATTCTCAAGTCTCTTTGTGTAATTTTCTAAGGAATCACTACGTGCACCTGGTCTTGCTGAAGATAATGCATCCGCAGCAGCAACCAAAACTGCAATAATTGATTTTGGAGCAACATCCTCATGATGGGATGCGATTGCATCAATAACCTCTTTAGGCTCATGATACTTCGTTGCAAGCTCAACACCAATTTCAACATGGCTTCCTTCAATTTCATGATCGACAGCCTTGCCAATATCGTGTAGTAAACCTGCACGTCTTGCCAAAATTTCATTTTCTCCAATTTCCGATGCAAGCTTTCCTGCAAGCATTGCGGTTTCAATACAATGCTTTAGAACGTTTTGGCCATAACTTGTACGGAAGTTCAAACGACCAATCAATCTTACCAAATCTGGATGAATCTTACCGATACCTGTTTTAAATACAGCATCCTCACCCATTTCTCTGATAACCATTTCAACCTCACCGCGGCATCTATCGATAACCTCTTCGATTCTTGCTGGATGGATTCTACCATCGGAAACTAAAATCTCAAGAGATCTCTTTGCGATCTCACGGCGGACAGGGTCAAATCCAGACAGTACTACAGCTTCAGGTGTATCATCAATAATTAAATCTACACCAGTAAGAGACTCAATTGCACGAATATTTCTACCTTCACGGCCAATAATTCTACCCTTTAATTCCTCCGAAGGAAGTGAAACAGTAGTTACTGTAACCTCGCCAGCAGTTTCTCCGGCATACTTTTGAATTGCTAGTGCTAAGATATTCTTACTCTTAGACTTAACCTCAAGTCTTGCACGCTCCTCTTCTTCCTTAATGTAGGTTGCAATTTCAACCTTCATGGATTCGCGGACAGTATCCATAACGACCTTACGTGCCTCATCCTTGGTTAATCCGGCAATTTCAACAAGCTTTTGCTCCTGAGCCTTTAGTAATGCCTCTACCTTATTATTTTGTTGTTCTAATTCTGCTTTCTTTTCATCAATCTTATTCTCTTTGGAATTTAGCATCTCTTCACGGCGGTCTAGGTTTGTAGCACGACGATCAAGAGTATCTTCACGCTGATTTAGCTTGTTTTCAAGCTCAACAACTGTAGATTTTCTTTCTCTAATATCCTGCTCAGCTTCAGTCTTTAACGCCTGAATCTCAGCCTTTCCTTCAAGAATTCGTTCTTTCTTTGCTTTTTCAGCCTCAGCATCGGCTAAAGCTAAAATTTTTTCTGCTTCTTCTTTTGCTTGAGCAATGGTTTTATCGTTTTTCTTAATACGAACGAAATAACCAATAAATACTCCAGCAGCTGACCCCAAAACAATAAGGACAGACAATAAAATGTATAACCATTGCATTTTATTTGGCCTCCCTATTTTTTTAAGAGTTTTTAAAAACTCTAGGTCTATTATACTTTTTTTGAAAGCGTTAGTCAATGATTCTAAAGGAAATAACAAAGGAAAAAAGAAACATGTTGTATTTTTTAGGATATTTTAAATTCACCATTTCATTTATAAATCTTTTTGATATAATTATTTTATACGAGGTGAATTTTATGTCGTTCAAAATGAAAAAATTAGATAGAAAAAAGAAAAAAGAAAAGGACCCAAATAAATTCCATTTAGGAAATAACGCAGGTACTTATCTTATAATATTAGGAGCCTTAATATGTGTTGGCTTTGTTGTAGTTATATTATTTATGACTTTGATTGGGAAGGATTCCTACCTACAGGTTTATAACAACAACAGGGTTTATCCATATCAGGATGAGGATCATCAGGAATTAATTCAAAGTCCTACATTTTATGATGCAAAGGATTATAAAACATTTGATATAAGCCTTAAAGCCAAATCCTTTGATACTCATGATGCACATAGAGCAGATTTCAATTTATCTGTATGCAAAAATGATGTATCCCCTGAATGCTTACCACTACGTTATCTTTCCAATAAATTTGAATATAAAATAGATTCCACCTATAGATTATATGCATCTATTTGTCTTGCATCCGATTGGGTTGGTGTTTGTAATTATTCTTCAAGCTATAGCTATATTACAAAATCAAATTTTGAAAGCACATTAGAAAAAACGAGTCCAAAATCCATATCCGTTACATTGAAAAACAATGAGGTATTCCCTATGAAAACACCCAATTGGCCAGTACCTGTTACAATTAACACACCAGATGCCTATCTATTACTTGCTTATTTCACATTTGAAAAGGGTGTTGAGACTCTTCATTTCGATGTAATTCATTATACATATAAGGAATTCTATGTAGCTGGAGTTACATCCCCTGCAATTTAGCATATAAGAAAAAGAGGTTTTTTCCTCTTTTTTTTATCCAATATACTTTTTTCCCTTCTAGACTTAAATTAAGTAATCTTACCAATTTCTATTATCTTAACAAAAATAAAAGGCCATAGAATTTCTATAGCCATAACATTGTTAAAAAAGTATATTTATTATTACTACAATTATCTTATTAATTTTAATTACACTATGTATAATAGTGACTTATTCTATTTTTATTATTAATTTTATAACACATGGTATAGCAATAATTGTTTTCCTAATTAAGGCTATAACAACTATTATAGAACTAGCAATATAATTAACGTATTCAAATTTTAATATTGTAATTAAATGATAATCCGTTATGATTATTATTTAATTTTAGGAAATGGGAAATTATCCTCCCATTTTTTCATTTACCATTCGGTCTCGTTCGGTCTCGTTCAGTAGCTGATACCGGCCGATAGTGGCTGATACCGGCTGATTACTATTTTCTTTTATATTTAGCAGATGGAACATTACCTTCAATGTATAAAACATTTTTACCTACTAAAGTGGATAGTATTTCTTTTGCTCTTGATACTTTAACATCTAATAAATCCTCAACAGTTATTCGTCTAATAGAGCCATGCTCATTAATGAAGTTAACAATTATTTGTTCTTGTTCAGTAAGTTCTTGAGTATTTATTGTTTCTACTTTTTTGGTATGTTCATCAAGCATTTCTAGAGCTCTTGAATCAAATTTAAAATTCACTAATAAAAACCGATGATTTTACACATCGGTTTTTTTAAGTTCGGTTCTTCCTTACACATCTATTTTTTAAAGAACCATTTATATTAAATAAATCGTATTTAAACTATGCCTTAGTATAACGAATGTTTTCCGCAACTAAATGTACATTTAAATCAGAATCTGCAAGCTCCTCTTTTGTCTTACCAATACCAGATAATAATACTGCACCCTGGTATACGGTTACAAATTGATTGAAATTAACACCCACAGTTAATCTAGCTGCATAATCGACTACAACCTCACCCTTTTGATCTGCGTCAAAGAAATTAAAACCAAAGAAGCCATCCAGTTGTGTGCAGAAAGGACAAACCTTTAGCATGATGGTAATATCGTTAGATTTTGCAAAATCTAAGATTTCATCTCTTGATGCATGAATAAAATCATATAATGTTTTAACATCATCGTTATATGGTAGGAAATAGAATCTTATATCATCATTTTCTAATTCCTTGTATGGTGCATCACTCTTGATTTCATCGCGTTCCTTCTTTACTGCATCAATTTTATCCTGGAAGGATGAAAAGCTTGATTGATATTTTTCATAATCGGATAAGAACTTATCCATATGATAGGTATTGGCTGCACCTAAGATGGTATAGCCCTTAGCATCTAAAAGATTCTTAAATCCTAGATAATACTCCTTATCTAAGGTTGCCTCAAGAACAACCTTTGGATTGGATGCTAGAGGTGGAATCTCTAGATATTCATTATATCGATCCATTACAGATGTATAGGATCTTCTTAAGCCCTTTCTGTTATATAATTTTAAATTCCTTTCAAAAATAGGAATATTAATCTCTACTGCTGTCATAAATAAAACCTCTTTCTAAACACTATACTTATTATACTAATTTTTCATGATTTGACAAGAATTTAAAGCTTGTAATCGAGCCCTTCCTTATAAAGAATTAGGGAAGCTGCAAATTTGCCACTTACAGCCGCAACTCCAGTTCCTCCAGGAAGCATTAGCCATTGGTTCGATAATATCAAATTATCGATACCAGGAATTAGGGCACTTCTCGTAACTTGTGGGACAGTAGGTGATAGCGCATAGGTCATAAAGGTGCCCTTGTAGCTATTGTTATATCTTTCATAGGTTAATGGAGTTAATACATCAATCAATTCAAAATCATCACATTTATAATACTTTATTAATTCCTTTTTGAAGAATTCTCCAACCTCGCTTTTAAAGCATTGATATTCTTCCTTCGAGAATGCTTTTATCTTTTCATAATCATCCTCATAGGTTGTAAGATAAACCTGAATCGTAGTATAGCCATTTGTGATTAATGTATCGTCATAGCCATATTGTCTTATGGATAAGGCATCTCCCTTTATACCCATAATATCATAGGCATCTATTTTCTTTATTGGGGCTATATCATAGCCAGAAAAATTCATTTTTGTACGGTAAGATGCAATGACATAGCTATAGGTTGGATATTTTATCTTATCTCTATCATATTCACTTAAGGGCTTAATTTCATATTTATTCTTTAATAAATGATTTTCTAAATAATGTAGGTCGCAGGCTGCAACTACATAATCAAAGGAATGAAATTCATTCGTTTCTAAGGTAATGCCTATGGCCTTAGAGCCTTCGATATGAATTTCATCTACTGGGCTATTATAATAAATTTTTCCCCCTAAGGATAAAAATTTATTTAATATTCCATCCCTCATAGACATACTACAGCCTTCCGGAATAGAGGCATTTTTATTTGTGAAATTCGATAGGGTTTGAATGAAATAAAAGGCGCTAAAATGGGAATTGACTAAGCAATTCTTTAAGGCATATTGTATAACCTTACTATGAAACCTATCTGCAACCTCACCTATAGATAATTTTAAATAATGGCGCATTTTACGCATGATATTCATATCCATTTTAATGCTTTTAGGATCGATGAATTCATATGGAATATCACTTGGTATTTCCATAATACCCATTTGCTTTACGGCATCTATAAAGATCTTACATTCCTCATCATCATTCTCTGAATATTTATAGAATTCCTCCTCTAATTTATGGATATCCATATAAAAATGAAATACATTACCCTCATATTCTACAGTACAAAAGGATTCTGGGTGAATCATTTTTGTGTTTTCATCTAAAGCACCAAGCTCCTTCCAAATTTGGTTTAGTCTTGTGCCCTTTAAAGATCCCTGCATCCAGTGCATGCAGCCATCAATAATCGAATTTTTTCTTTTCCAGATGGTTAAGAATCCTCCAGCATAGGCATTCTTTTCATATATAGAAACATCAAAGCCCTTTTTTAAAAGATATATACCGCAGGATAAGCCAGAGATACCTGCTCCTATAATGCCAACCTTTTTCATAGGTCCCCCTTTCAAAAAAGACCACATTATTCTGTGGTCTTAATATAATCCTCTAGTTCGTATACATAACGAATCTTATTCTGCGCATGAGATTTTACATAATCTGGTGCGGATTCCATCGCAAAGCTATGAGGGAATTCATCTAGCATTGGAATATCATTGCCAGAATCACCAACAACAACGACCTCATCATCCTTAATATTACATTTTTCAAATAATTCTCTTAAGGATTTCGCTTTGTTTGTCCCCTTAGCTACAATTTCCACTGCAGTACCAGATTCAAAGAATTCATAATAATCGCCTAAAATTGTACGCATTCTTTCGGCAAAGTCCTTTGCCTTTTGCATACCCTTTTTATTGTTTTCAGAAAATCCAAATAATGGCATGACCTTATATACCTTAGAATTTGGATCCTCAAGCATTTTATTTATTCTTTTTCTTCCGAATCTTGAAAATTCATAATATGCACCCTGCATCTTAAGACCTAAGAGTGCAAATGGAGTAAATATTTTAGGGAAATGAATTAAATCGATAAGTATTCCCTTAAAATTACCCATTAATACAACCGATACAATATTTTTATCCTTATCAAATTCTTCAAATAAATGAGGAATCTCCTTTTTATCTACTACGCTTTCCTTAATCAAATTACCATCCTGAATAACAATAGAACCGCTACATCCTATCATAGAAAGCTTTCTTTTCGCTTTAATTCTTTTTTCAATCTTTTCTGCAATACTACGATTTCTGCCTGTAACTAAGACAATCTCTTTATCACTATTTAAAAGATTCTTTAAGAATTTTCTATTTTTACTTTTTAAAAGGCGAATTCTTCTTTTGGGATAGAAAAGAGTACCATCTAAATCTGTAGCAACAGCACGAATCATACTATCACGCTCCATATCATTATTATATAAAAAAGATAAATAAAAATCTATCCTATTTCTGTATTTTTTGGAATTCCAAAAATAAATCTTTAGCGAGCTTAGAATCCATCTTTAACCCTAAGAAATAGCAATCCGCATAATATGCCTGATAAAATAGCATAGCCTCTCCATTTAAAGTCTTTAACCCGTTCCTTCTTGCTAGACGCAAGAATTCAGATTCCTTTGGCTCATAGATTAAATCTACTGCAGCTTCTGCACCCTTAAAAAATTCCTCTCCAATAGGTGATTTTCCTATCGTTTTATGCATTCCAACCCCAGTACAGTTCATAATACAATCATAGTGATCCATCTTTAATTCCGTAAGTGGCGTAAAGCCTTTGAATTCATTATATAGAGAATGTAGTCCCTCTTGGTTTAAATCGTATGCAAAAACCTCTGCATCTTCTTCCATTAGCTTTTTAATTACGCTTCTTCCAACTCCACCACTACCTAAGACTAAAACTTTTTTGCCCTTTACCTCAATTCCACCATTATGTAGCATGAGCATAAAGCCCATACCATCGGTGTTGTAGCCCGCCTTTTCCTTGCAGCAAATGGTATTTACTGCCCCAAAGGTTTTCGCATCATCTAAGATATGATTTAAATATTTCATACAATCTAGCTTGTATGGAATGGTTACGTTTAGAGTATCATATTCTTCTAATATTTCTTTGAATTTTAAATCAAAGTCCTCTATAGCAATCGATATCTTATCATATGTGCATTCTACATTTAATTTATTTAGGATAAATGTATGCATCAAAGGGCTTAAGGATTTTGATACATCCTTACCTACAACAGCCATTTTTAGTTTCATAATCTCACCTCAACTAGAAATTATTCATATTATAATATTATCGATTTGATTTTTAAATAGGAATATTTACTTTAAATGTAAAAATGATAAAATGAATTTGTATTAGGAGGATAAGAATATGGAAAAAAAGTGGTGGCATGATAAGTTTGTTTATCAGATTTATCCAAAAAGCTTTAAGGATGATAATAATGATGGAATTGGAGATATAAAGGGTATTATATCCAAATTAGATTATTTACATGATTTAGGTGTAGATATTTTATGGTTAACTCCTTTTTTTACATCTCCTATGGTAGATAATGGCTATGATATAGCCGATTATTGTGATATCAATCCTCTATTTGGCACTATGGAGGATATGGAAATGTTAATATCTGAGGCTAAAAAAAGAGAGATTTATATTATGATGGATATGGTTGCAAACCATTGCTCAAGCGAGCATAGATGGTTTAAGGAGGCTATAAAATCTAAGGATAACCCATATCATGATTATTTCATATTTAGAGATGAACCTGTCCACCCTGAGCATAAATCCTGCTTCGGTGGTGAGGCATGGGAATATGTGGAATCCTTAAATCAATATTATTTCCATGAATTTGCAAAGGAACAGCCGGATTTAAATTTTGATAATCCAAAGATTATGGAAGAAATTGAAAATGCTATTAATTTCTGGATGAAAAAGGGTATCAGGGGTATTCGATTTGATGTTATCCATATGATTGGAAAAGAAATCGATAATGGTATTTATGGATATGGACCTAAGCTTCACAAACGAGTACAGGAGCTTTATAGAACAAGCTATGGAAATTATGATATTATCACTGTAGGTGAGGCATGGGGAAATTTAAATGATGCATTAGATTTTACATTACCAGAGAGAAAAGAATTCAATATGGTATTCCAATTTGAATGTACCTCTTCTACGAATGATAATAAAAGGCATGGCAAATTCACACCAAAGCCAATCGATATGAAGTATTGTAAGGATACATGGATTAAATATCAAAATGGATTAAACTCTAAATCATGGAATGCATTATTTGTTGAAAATCATGATTTAGGTAGATGCATTAATCGCTTTGGAAGCCTAGATTATATTATAGAATCTGCAAAAGCTATCGCAACAATGATTTATTTCCAAAAGGGTACTCCATATATTTACCAAGGCCAAGAGATTGGTATGTTAAACATAAGAATGGATAGCTTAAGTGATTATAATGATGTTGAGGTTCATGGTGCATATAAGGATTATGTACTTGGCTTAAAGGATATAACCCATGAGGATTTTATGGAAGCCTGCTATAAGGAAGCAAGAGATAACGCAAGAACTCCATTCCAGTGGAATAATACCATAAATGCTGGATTCAATTTAGGCACAAAGCCTTGGCTTAAGATAAATCCAAATTATACATTTGTGAATGTATCAGATGAATTAAAGGATCCGAATTCTATATTAAATTATTATAAAGAATTGATAAAACTAAGAAAAAATCCTTTCTATAAGGATACCTTTGTCTATGGCACATTTACTGCCCTAGATTTAGATAATAAAGATATCTTCCTATATAAAAGAGAATATAATCATCAAACCATCGTCGTTTTAGTGAATATGATGGATAAAAAAATACCTTATACCATTCCATTTGAAATCGATAAGGTATTACTTAAAAACTATAATAAGGAATATAATACCAAGGACATTCTATTATCTCCTTATGAAGCAATTGTATATTTAGTAAAGTAATTGGGACATTTTATGTCCCATTTTTTATATATAAAAAGGTGTAGATTATCCACACCTTAAATATCCTTCTTTACTATACCCTTAGTATATACAATTAATTGTTCAATTTCAGAATAAGCCTTCTTCGTAAGCTTATTGATTTTTGGATAACCCCATCCATCAAAAAAATGATTTGGTCCAATTAAGGATCCACATCTTACATCCTCTGTTAATGCATATGGAATAGAAAGGGAGGCCTTCTCTGGGGTCATAAATATATTTGCCACAGGCTTAAATATTCTCATATACCATGGCTTAAACATATTTAGTAGTAATTCTGTTTTCGCTATTCCTGGATGAGTCATTATAGTTTTTATATTGCTATCCATATATTTATTTGCAAGATATATAGAATATTTTGTTAGGCAAAGCTTACTTCTTGAATAGATTTGGAATGCATTCTTTTTCTTCTTTTCAAAGAAGAAATCATTATAATTCATCTTTCCACTTTTATAGGAAATGCTTGATGTATTTATTAATTTAACTTCATGAGATAGACTCATAAAATAAGGTAATAATCTTTCAACTAAAACGAATGTACCAATATAATTTGTACCCATAACTAATGGATAGCCATCTATAGTTCTATTCTTCCCGCTAAAGACTCCTGCGTTATTCACAAATCCATAGACATCTACCTTATTTCTTTTGATTCTTGCAGCAAATTTTTTAATAGAATCAAGGCTTGCAAGGTCTAAAGGATAAATATCTATAGTAGAATTTTGATATTCTTCTATAAGCTTTTGTTTGATTTCCTCTGCCTTTTCTTTATTTCTTGCAGCAAGAATTAGATTTGCACCTAAGTAAAGCAATTCCTCAGCCGCCTTAAGTCCAATCCCACTGGTTGCCCCTGTGATTACTATAGTTTTACCCACTATGGAATTTTTACATTTCTTATTCAGATACCTTTTCGTTTTTTCCTTTAGACTCATAAAAATTACCTCACCCATACATTTTAGCATAAAAATTATTTTTGTATCGATGAAAGAGTTTTACTAAAACAATTTAGCCTCCTTAGGCTTTAAATAATACCTGAACAAATAGATGATATATACTATAGCAAATCCCAAAAATACAGATATTGTATTTCTTAAAAAATCAAGAGTACTCATAATTCTTCCTGGAATGAAATATTGTAAGGATTCTGCAAGCATTCCGTAGGCCATTGTTATAAGCATACCTATGAAATAGTATTTCATATTTAAATCCTTAAAGCCAAAATAAGCATATATTGTAAGAGATATAAAGAATCCTACTAGGATATAGCACGCAATATGTCCTAAATTTTTTTGGACAAATTCGTTTAAGGATAAGCCCCCTACATCCTTTATGACATAGCCATCCTTTGTATAGCATTTTATATCATAATTATTTTTATATGAATCATTGAAAGACACAGTAGCATCTCCATAGTCTAAGCATTCAATATAAAGCTTAGATTCCTCTTGATCTATCGTTGCTTTAATGATATTCGTGCGTGAAGAAAAAGCATATAATGGCCTTTCAATACCTACTGCCTCATGATTAATTCTTACATCAAAGACTTGAATTTCACCCTTTTTCATTTCTAAGGATATTGTATCCTCTAGTAGAGTACCATCCTTAAATATTTCAAAAGGATAGGTTTTAAATAGCTTTTTTATTTCATTATCTACCTCAGGTACATTTCCCATTTCATAGCCTTTAAGCTCAACTACATTCGATTGAATTTTAATTCCATCGTGGCTAGCGATTGTTTCTATATAGAAGGTATCCATATTTGTTACCTCCTTCATATAGATAAAGAAGCTTTTCGTTGCTCTTTTAATATTTCCATCAGATCCATAATAATATTCTGGAAAGAAATAATAATTCTTAGGATTTGTACATACTACCCTAAAGCCTTCAGGAGTCATATTTTCAAATTTTATGATATCTTCCTCTAGGTATTTATGATTTGTAGATAGGTATGAAGATGTACTCGATTTCGATATAGTTATATTTGGGTTATCTAAGGCTTCATTATATATAGAATCTAATACTGTAAAATAATATTTATTTCCTTTTTCATTTTCTATATAGTAACGTCCAGGCTTACACTTAGAATCTATAACTATATATTGCTGGTAGGGCAATACTTCAATATATGGGCTTGAGGTTTTAAATTTAAAATTATCTAAATATAATAATTTAATATAATATTCCATAAATAATAAATTCGATGAGCCAATACTCAATACATCCTTCCTTGTATAGGTATCATAATGGTTGTTCATTTTAAAGAATCCATAATTCATATAGGTATCATAATAATGATTATAGAAGGAATAATCAAAGGTTATATAGGAATTTCTTTGTACCTCATCCATATTTAGGATAATGTCATAATTAATTTCTTTTATATCATCTATAGCTTTATAGCTATATTCATCTAATAATTGATTTTTTTTATTATATATACTTAAGGTGTTATCCCCTTTAATCTCGCTTTGAATATAAAAATATAAGAAATCATCCCTAAATTCATATTGAATTTGTGTATAATCCTTATTCAATATTTCATAATGAATATCCTTTTCATATTCCTTATTCTGTTCCCTATATTTATATTTCAATACACAAATTTCATTAACACCTATAGTATTTTCTCCTGCTAAATCCCCTAAGGGCTTAAATTCATCTATAAGCTCGATATGATCAATCGTATAATAAATATTACCTCTAAAGAATTGTAATACCTTATTGGTAATATTTGACACCCAATCATTTTGAGCCTTACTCCAGGAAGATGGCATTGTCTCTTCTATAAAAATAAATAGAGTAAAAAGAATAGATAAACAAGCCAGAATATAAAATTTTAAATTCCTTTTTGCCTTCATATCTATTCACCTCGTATATAAAATAGTATATCATAAAAAAACACCTCTTAAGAGGTATTTTTGTTAATTTCCTTAAGTTTCCAGTCGTTATATTACTTTATTTATTTTTCACCAACGCTGTAGAAATGAGGAATATTATAAAATCAAGCACTATAAAACGAATTAAATTTGTTAATTCTTGAGAAATGTTATTTTAAAAATACGCATAAATATAAATCATAAGCATTTGACTATAAAAAAATGGAATAGTATAATTTTAATTGTTTTTGGCATCGTTTTTACAATTAAATAGTAATTTATGTAGGGGAGTATGCCAATGATTTATAAAAATTATAAGAGGAGATTATTTATGAAAAAAAGTAATATAGGTTTTGCAATATTTATCTTTTCTATATTCATTATTTCACTAACAAGTTGTGCAATGTTTGATGATTATGAAAAATTATGTGACGAAAAGATTGAAACAATAATTTCAGCTGCTACAGATAATGAACCTGAAGCAATAAAAAGCCTTTTTTCAAAAAATACAATGAATAGCGATGCAAGATTTGATGAAAAGGTAAATGAATTTATAGATTTTTTTGAAGGTACTTACCAATCTTATGATCGTGATGGTTTATATACCAAAGAAGATATAGATTCTAATAAAGTTATTAAATTTCATAGAATTTCATACGATGTATTTACTACAAAATATGTATATCGTATAGCATTCAAGTGGTATTCAAAGGATGATTATGATAAGAATAATTTAGGCATAAGCTCATTATATGTTACCCGTTTAGAGTTGAATTCCAATTTAGATGAAACTTATTGGGGAGATGTTTCTAACAGAATAGGATTATTTATAGAAAAATAATAAAGTATATTATGAAAAATCAGGAATATATAAAATCATCAAATATATAGAAATTAGGTTTTCCTATGAGAAGGAATATAGATGTGTGACAATTGCTAAATAGGATATAGATAGAAACTTAGCAATTATAAAATTAGAAAATATAGACGGATTATATTTAAAACCAATTGAATTTGGTAACAGTACGAAATCCACATAGAGATCCACTCGAAATGGGTTTTTATATTCAAAGCTATATTCTAGGCTACTTAATATCGTATCTATTTTAAATCTTAATTCATAAATCTCAGGGTGAAAGGGATTGGGCCATAGCCCTCTACTAGATAATCCTATACAATAATTTGACTATCCTTATTGATTTTTTCTTTACCCTTGTATCGTAAGATAAATTCTCCTTATAATCCTCAAACTCTAAGGATTT
>NZ_JAXFPY010000091.1:0-6174 GCF_034179385.1 Anaeroplasma sp. | reverse complement strand
TAAAAGAAATATATTCTTCTAAATATCTTAAATTAACGCCATGATATTTATGTGTTATATTTGAAACTATTTTACAAATTTCATTTAATGATTGGATACTATTACCATTATCTGTAGTATATCGTTTTTGATTTGGTTTAACAGGAATTTTATCATGCTTTAACCCTAAATGATTTGAAAACTGACTTATACTAGATTTTGAATCACTTACTATAAGATTTGAATCTTTGAATGTAGATGAATACTTTTTGTACTTTTCAAATGATTCAGATCCTAATCCTGAAATTCTCATAAAAATATTATCATTTTCGTCAGTTGCAGCTATAATGCACACCTTATGGTGACTTATTCCTGAAAATGCTGATCCATTTCCTCTTTTTTACTTAATCTAGGCATATTTTTAGGTTTTGTGCCTTTTAAATTAATTTTAGTATAAGAAGTATCAATTTCAGTTTGGCCTTTCATTTTTATAGTTTCCATATATTTATGACAAATTGAATATAATCTATGTCTCATATGAAAACATGTTGTTTTAGATAAATGAGTAAAATAGGATTCTTCCTTTAACGTCATACCAGCAAATTCATATTCTATAAAACTTTCCCAAATCTCTTTTGATATTTTACTATAATGAGTTATGGTATTCGTTTTTTTAGTAAATGTTTTTTTGCATTCTTTACAAATATAGCATTGGTATTCGTTTCTTTTCCCATATTTAATAAAATTTGTTGAATTACAATGTGGACATTTACACTCAGTTTCTACTATAGATTCTTGTTTAACAAGCAATAATTTCAATTCATTTATTATTTGGGTTAATTCATCATTATTATAATTGGACTTAATTTCATTAATTAAATTGTTAATATTCATAGATATCATCCTCACTTTGATGATATTATATGTGCCTAAATGACATTATTGATGTCAATTGCCAATTTTTTTATTGAAAATAGCCATGCAAAAAGAAAAAGGTTAATTTCAACTGCAAGATAACAGCAAAAACGAACCATAAAACCAATTTTTATTTTTTGCAACCTTTATCAGCGGAAATTACTTTTGTAATGAACCATCATAAAGCATAGTAAACATTTGCATTACATTGTATTGATTTTGTTATATTATTAAACTATAATGTAACTAGAGGTGATTATCAATGCCAAAAGATGCAACTATTTCATTACGCATAGATTCTGAATTAAAAAATGATGTTGATAAAATATTGAAAAATCTAGGAATTCCTGTGACAACTGCAATTACTATGTACTTCAATCAAATTAAAATGAGAAACGGCATTCCATTTGCACCAGTTATTTCAAATATGCCTAAAGCATATGAAGATTATACTAAAGATGAAATTGCTTTAATGTGTGATAAAGCAATTGAAGAACACAATAATGGTACTACTATTTCAAGTGAAAATGTAGAATTAAATTTAAGGAAGAAATTTAATAATGCAATATAAAATTGAATATTCTTCTTTAGCGAATAAAAGCTTAAATGAAATATATGATTATATTGCAAATATATTACTTGAGCCTAAAACTGCACAAAATATAGTTCTTGGAATTATTTCTACAATCAATTCTTTAAATGAATTACCAAAAAGACATAAATTATGTGATGAAGATTTCTTGAAAAATAAAAACATTAGATCAGCACATTTTAAAAATTATAAAATTTTATATTTTATTGATGATAATTCTTTTACTGTAACAATAGTAAATATATTCTATTCAAAACGAAACATTAATAATGTAATTATTTAGACATATCATAAGCACCTTCTTTTGCTTATGAGGTTCTTTAAATTTTGAAAAAAACATTAAACTCAATAACAATTATGAAGATTACATTTCAAAAATATACAGTTTAATACGCACTGTTGAATCATGTGAATACATAAAATATGGGGAGTTACACTCAATAATTTATGATTCTGAAGAATGTTTTGAAGAAACAACACGTTCCAATTCATATTCTTTTACACAAGCATTCAACGACATAGGTATTATTAATTCAAATTATACAGGGAATGGGATAAATATTGGAATCATTGATGCATCTAACATAAACAATCCTATGAATTTTGATTATAGTCTCATAACAAATTATGGAACGAGTTCTAGTGGACAAAACCATGCAAATATTGTTTCGACAATAATTGGAGGATATTACGGTATTGCTCCAGATGCACATTTATTTTGCATTAATTATAATTCTTTTGGAGGATCCGCAATAGATGCTTTTGAATACTCATTAAATAATTATAATATTGATATTTATAATTTAAGCATAGGTTGGGGATATAGTGGACATTATGATATGTTTTGTAAATACTTTGATTATGTAGCATATTCAACTCTAAAAACAATTGTAAAATCACCAGGAAATAATAATCAATATATATCAACGCCAGGATTAGCACTGAATATTCTTACTGTTATTAATGTTGATTCGAATCTTGAAGTAAGTTTATCTAGCGGCTATGATAGTCTAGATTCATTTTCCTATAAACCAGATATGTCTGCGCCAGGCGTAAGTCTTATAATTCCAAATATTGGTACATTCACAGGAACGTCCTTAGCCGCCCCAATGGTCACTGGGGTTTGTGCTTTACTAATGGAAGAATTCTCGATTTTAAAAACAAAAAACAATTTACTAAAAACGATTTTACATTGTGGTTGTACACAATTACCATCACAATCCAACTTCTATGACACTCATAGTGGGTTCGGATTAGTAAACTATTCAAATTCAAGAAATTATCTACTAAACAATCAATATGGTAATTATACTCTTTTTCCAAATGTTACATCAAATTACGATCTAATGGTTCAAAATATAACCATACCTTCGAATAAATCAATTCAAGTTACAACTCATTGGTTGGTTATATCTTCTTGTACTAGTTCTCAAGCCTCAGCAAACCCAACAACCCCTTCTTTCTCAACTGTATCAATAAAGCTCTATGATATATTCTCGGGTAATTATGTTGCAACAAATCTAATCAACTCAAACATGAATTTTTTAACTTATAAAAACCAATCCTCAATAAATAAATCTTACAGATTAGAATTTGTTTTGGCTTCCCAATCCTTCATTTATGGCGGAGCGCATTATTCCTATGAAATCGGGTGAAAAAAATGAAAAAAGCGCTTTTTGCATTATTATTCTTATTATGTATCTTCTTCATTTCTTCATGTAAAAATGAATTTATGTATGAAGAATATTATTACCAATTCTCCAGCTGTAATCTAAATAGTTATGATTCATTTATTATAAAATCACAAGATGAATTAAATAATTATATAGATAGTAAAAATACCAGTTTTAAAAAGCCTTCCCCTGTACAAGTCAAAAACAAGAAAACGGAGTATTTAGATAATCTTCCAATAAACTTTGACGAAGAAAAATTATTAGTTATTGAATATGCACTTGGCTATGATGTATCTCAAAGATACATTAATAGTTTTAAATATGAGAATGGAGAATTCTCTATAATGCTATATGAAGATGGAGATATCTATATGGATTTAGAATCTACCATTGCATATTGTATAAAGGTGGATAAGGAAGTTAGTATTAAATCACTATCTTGTAAAATCATTGCAAAAAGATCTAATAGTGAAAAAATATATTATGATTTTAATAAAACATTTTAAGAATAGTGCCAGCAAAAATGCTGGCATTTTTTAATGCAAAAAAAGGAAGGCATTGCTTTCCAAAGTATTATGCTCTAGCCATTAAAAAAGTGCATATTACACTTTTAAGTAATTTAAATATTTAGGGGGATGACTATTAGCTATCAAATATTAAGGGGATAAAAAAATATAGTTAAATCCCCCTGTTATTTTAAAGCATAATGTAAAAGTAAAGGGACCTATGTTATCATTAGTTTACCCAAAAATTAGTGAAAGGAGGTCCCATGAATAATGATATCACAGAATTAATAAAATTGTAAGACTTCAACATTATGATGTAGATAAAAATAATAATTTGCACGATTTTGCGAACTAGCTTTTAAACCAATAACGGTCGTAATAATTACTAGTTAAATATTGTGCAGCAGTGAATTGATTCGATAAATTCTCAGAAGAAATTGTAACTCCACTAGTTGCATCAATTTCATATGATGTGTACCATCCATTTGGATTTTTAAAAGTTGCTTTTTTTAAACCAGATAGAACAAATGCACTATCGTAAATTAAAGTAACATTTTGAGGAATAATGATGCTTGTTAATGCTTTGCAACTGTAAAATGCGCTGCGTCCAATGGTTGTTAATTTACTATTTTCACCGATAATAACATTTTCTAATAAGTTGTCGTAAATAAAAGCATTACTGCCAATTGAAGTAACTGAATCAGGTATTAAAAAACTAGAAAGTTTATAGCAAAGTGAGAAAGCATCAACTCCGATAATTTCCAATTTACTATTTTCACTAATGTTTACAGTTTCTAATTCTTGATCGCCGCTAAACGCAAAATCATCAATAACTGTGACATTATCAGGAATTGTAACGCTTTTTAAATTGAGACAACCTGTAAAAGCACCTTTGCCAATATTTGTAATTGTGTTAGGTAATTCAATATTTTCAATACTATTACAGCATGGTAATGCATATTTTTTGATACTGGTTAATCCTTCTAAATCATTAGCTTTTATTTCTGTAACTAAAGTATCCTTTACAAACAAATTACCTTTAAAACACACTGGATTTGCTGTTTAACCTTGGAAATCTATATTAAAAAAGGCCGAAATATCGTTAATATGTACATTTTTTAAAAGATTACAATACTCAAATGCTAGATCTCCAATACTAATTACTGAACTTGGGATTGTCACACTTGTTAGTTCTTCAGCTTGATAAAAAGCACCAGCAGCAATTCTTAAAGTACCGTCTTTAACTTTATATTCTTCAGTACTATTCGCTTTTGTAAAGTCATATCTAATTAAATGTTTTCCTAAATATAAAGCGCCCTCTTCCCAGTTGCTATTATCGTTAAAATAAGCTGTGTTATAAAACGCATCTCTGCTAATATTAACAACAGTTTCAGGAAGCTCAATTGTCTTTAAATTGTAACTATTAAAAAATGCTCTCCAACCTATCGCAGTAACTGATTCTGGAATTGAAATGCTTTTTAATGCTGAACATTTTTCAAAAGAACAAACCCCAATGGTTTTTATAGTATTTGGAATCTTAATCGTAGTTAATTTATAAGCACCACTAAATCCGTTATCTCCAATACTAGTAACTGGTTTCCCTTCATAATTTGAAGGGAGAACTACATCTTTTGGTATTTTATCAACATTTTTTGCACTAATTTCATAAGTATCATCAACTTTTAATGTGAAATTAAAATAATCTGATGATGTTTCTAAAGTATAACCACAGATAGTACAACTTGATTCATCAAAAGTATGTTCTGCTTTATCACTTTTTTCTTCACTATGTTCGCATATTGCAGAGTGCCAATGATGTGTTGTATCATAACTCCATTTTTCTGAATAAGTATGTCCAAGTGGATTGACATAACTATCAACATAACTATAGCCACAAGAACAAGTATATGTTGTGAAGCCCTTTTCAGTGCATGTTGGATTAGTAACTTCCTCTACATACGTATGAGTGTGCTCACCATTTCCTTCATCACCTTTATTACCGCTTCCGGTATCTTCACTATCATTTTTATCTCCAGTGTTTTCAAAATCATTATTGTCACCGCCAATAACGTCTCCTCCACAAGAAGTTAAACTAAATAAAGTAGCGATTGTGCAAAAAAGAGTTAATAGTCCGAATCCTTTTCTTTTAAATTTTCCCATAAAAGTCTCCTTCTAATTGAAATTACTAAAATAAGAAAAATCAAAATCTTATAAAAATTAGAATTTTAATTATCAAATACGGTTCTTTTTAATTTTATTATAAAATTAGATTTCTTAGCAAATACATTATAACCTAAACTTTTCATAAATTATACTACTAAATAATCAAAATTATAAAAATCAATGATTTAGTTATTTACAAAAGTAATTCCGCTGATAAAGGTTGTAACTTTTAAAACTCTCGTAGCACCTATCTATCGTTCCGTTGACAGACCTTTCGTTCCGTAGTTATTTGCTATAAAGAAAAAGAGCCCTGCAAAAGTGCGGTTAAACACTCCTACAAGGCTCT
>NZ_JAXFPY010000077.1:0-83573 GCF_034179385.1 Anaeroplasma sp. | reverse complement strand
AATTCTTTGATTCGATTTATGAATCTCTTTTTTAAATAC
Organism: Anaeroplasma sp.; assembly: GCF_034179385.1. Lineage (NCBI taxonomy): Bacteria > Bacillati > Mycoplasmatota > Mollicutes > Anaeroplasmatales > Anaeroplasmataceae > Anaeroplasma > Anaeroplasma sp. Next base: position 83,534 of record NZ_JAXFPY010000077.1, on the reverse strand, counting down.
CATTCCTAAATTATTAAAATGTGTTGTTTTGGTATAATCTACTAATGCACTTGACAAGGAATGAAATAAATTCAAGCATTGCGAGGTATCATCCAAATACATATCGAGTATGGTTAAATTTGATATTTGACCATAAAGTGGATAATTTTCTATAAGATCCCCAAGGTATATGTTTGTCCAAACATCATCTAAAAATCTTCTTCCTACCATAATGCTTAAACTTGAAAGTATAAGGCTAACATTTCTTGTATAGATATACATTTGTCCATCAAGATATAATCGTATCGTTATATATGAATTATATATATTATAGGATAACCCAATAGAATGCATGGTTCTATCACTAAAGGAAATATTAGTTTCTATAATTTGGTCATTTACCTCTATAAATAAATCACTTTCATTTCTATATAATCCTAAAACAGTCTCTGTAAAATCTCCGATTTGAAAGAAATATTGTTTTTCATTTCTTCCGTCGATATAAGCATTCATATATATCGTTCCATGGCTATATATATCTAACGAATATACCAATTCAGCGCCATCTGCGATATAGGCATAATGCTTCAATTCCTTATTATAATTAAAGCTTCGATCCTTATCATATGATGCATAATCTCTTATATTGAATCTTGTAGGTTTTTTTCCGTTTAAAGAGTTCACATTATTTTCAAGTGGATATATTTCTGCTTGATTTATAAATGTTTGATTTATGGTATGTAGATTTGTATCCGATATTTCTACTGTACCATAGTTATCCTCTAATAAGTTTTCTATAATATATTCCTTTGTGGATAAATAATATGCATGTAAATAATAATAAGGTACTATCATCTCATGCCCAATGGATAGGCACGTTATTTTGGAAATGCCATAATTGCCTTGATAATTACTTGCTATATGGGATATTGAATTCTCTTGCAATCTCGTTATAATATTCCCATTATACCCAAATCTTTCCAATTTTTCATTTACCATTAATTGATATAAGGATTGAGAACAATTGAAGGAAAAGCTAAAGAAATTCCATTCTTCATTTCTGATTTCATACATGGATGTATGCATCAATGTATTTCCATCATATATCTTTACATGGTTATTTACTATCTTTATATTAATGACATCATTTCCTAAGGATAATATATATTTTCCTTCTTCGTTATTTGGCTTAAACCAAAAAGAAATGCTAGAGGATGTGCTATTTATTCCATAATCTAATCCCTGTTCTAAAAGTACACAGGGAACCTTATCAAAGGCATAGCTTATTCCATCTATAGTACTACTACTTATAACAAAATCTAATCCAACTAAATCCGTTGTATTATTAAATATAGTAGCTCCATATAAAGGGGTCTTTTGTATATAAGGCAAAATAGCTTCCACATTCCTCTTTCTCGATCTTATTCTTGAATTAAAGGATTCGTATATTTTGTTATTGGATATTTCTTTTTTTGTGTTTGTAATATGAACGAAATCATCATAAACATATTCTATTTTTCCTAAGCTTTTTTGAATTTTACATGCATTACCAAAAGAATCATAGCTTATCTCTTTTAATATTTTATTATTTCCATCGAATACCTTTATGAATTCCTTTTTTGAATTATATTCATATTGGAACTCTAATTCTCTAGTATTATTTGGAAATATATAATATATCTTTTCTAAATTATTATCTGAATTATAGGTGAATGAGTAGCCATCGGATCCTTCATTATACTTTATATTTTCTATGAAAAATTTTTGATTATAGCTTATGGATAAAATCAATATATTATTTATTTTAACCTCCTTTAATTTTCCATTATTATAATAGGAAAAGCTATAATTAGATCCATTTGGTCCTGTAGTGCTTCCCATTTGATTGTTTGTGTTATAGCTTAAGGAATAAGTAATATCATCCTCTCTATTCGAATACTTTACTGAGCTAATATTATAATAATTATCATAGCTATACGTAACTTTATCATCCTTTGGATTTGTTATGCTATATAATCTTCCATAAGTATCATATGCATATGTTGTTATATCAGAAAGCTCATTCTTATAGCTTGCAATCATTCCCATAGAATAGGTATATTCTTCATTTAATATCTTATTCTCTTCTTTATTCATTATTCTTTTTTTCATTAAATGATTATTGTTATAGGTCATTTGAGCCTTTGCGCCATACTGATCTATACATGAAGTTAGATTTCCATCATAATCATAATTTTGCTTATAATAGGATGCATTATCTCTTATGCTTTTTATGTTTGTATCATAATAATATTCCATTTCTATATCTTGATATATAGCAGATATATGATGAATATTTCCTATATCATCCATACTATAGGATGTACCATAATCTACCATTCCTATATTTAAGCCTGTAAAAATGTATCTACCAATTCCTGAAAAATGTATTTGTAGTTCTATTTCTTCATAGCTATACATTGCCTTTAACATTAATCTTATTGGTCTATAATAGCCAATTAAATTCTCTTTTCTTATAGTAATAGATTCCTCGTTCACAACTTTACCCTTATCATAAATAGATAAAAGAATCAATATAAAAGAATCATTGATTACATCATCATAGGATTTTAAATACAAAAGAAAAGAAAGAATATCTGTTCCCAACCCATGATGGGATATTTTTTTGCTTAAATGGGGATATGATCCAGATGGTTCTACAAAATAAGAACTTAAATTTGAAAATGGCTCTTCTGGAGTATTTAATCCTAAAAAAATATTATTTCTATCATATAATGTAAAATCAGGTGAAATTATACTTTCCTCTAAATGGTTTAAATCAAGAAAAGGAGTTTCCTTTTCTACATGGTTATATTCGTCATATTCTCTTACTAATACCTTGCCCAAGGTATCATATTCATAAACAGGCTTACCCTCATAGAATTCAATTCTATGGTGATTCCCTAAATAATCTGTTACTAAAGTTTTATTCGACAGATAGGATATAGTTGTCGTATAAATATGTGTATTATTTAAGTATTTTTTCAAAGAAGTCACTTTATTATTCGATAGAATTCCTTCTACCTTAGAAGTTGTTTTTCCATTATATAGACTTATTTTAGATGAGGTAATATTTAAATTTGTCTCGCTTATGATATATTCACTTGATCCATTCACTCTTTTTGTTGTGATTTTAGAAATTGTATTATTCGTATATATCAAATCCGCTTTTAATCTTATTGAACCATAATGTCTAAAGGTTATACTTGTGACGATATGAGAGCTATTATATATAAATGCGATTTCATCTCCCATACCGTTATTTATTGTAGTTACTACTCCACTATTTGAATTTAATGTATATATTGTTGTGTTTTTCTTTTTAATCTTGGATGGGAATTTTGCATTCGCACTATCAAATACATAGATATTTCCTTTTCTATCCTGTAAATCGTAATGTAATAGTCCATCTTGTATTCTTCTCATCTTACAATTCGTTTCATAATTCCAAATCTCATAACACGTATAATCATCCATAGAACCATCAGAATTTGTAACGGTCATAATGTTATTATTTAAACGAATGGATTTGAATATATTCAAACGAGCTCCCTTTCCAAAGAATCCTAGCACATTTCTATCTTGATAATTATAATACAATTTTAATTCTAATTGACGTTCACCAAATGTTGTAAAAATCGGTAATTCTACGATTGTATTTGCATCAATAGAACATAAATTTACATACATTTTAGCTCCATTATCTATATTTTCCTCGAATTGTTTTGTATGGGGTTTTAAGCCAGTATTTGCCATAATTCCTCCTTATAATTGAATCGTTATTTCTAATTCAATTATAAAAGATTTTTAAGTGTTTTTAAATAGCTATTATAGAAATGCTACATGTTTAATAATATTGACATGAAAAAAATGCTATACATGGACATACACATATAGCATTATTATAAATTCTTATTTCTCTAAAAATGGTTTTAGATATTTACCAGTATAGGATTCTTCACATTTTACTAAATCCTCAGGTCTACCAGCGAATACCACATTACCACCCTTATCTCCACCCTCAGGTCCCATATCTATGATATAATCTGCCATTTTAATTACATCTAAATTATGCTCAATAATAAGTACGGTTGCACCTTGATCTGCAATTCTTCCAATAACCTGCATAAGCTTCTTTATATCATGAACATGTAGGCCTGTGGTTGGCTCATCTAGAATATATAGAGTTCTCGGTGAGATTTTAGACTGTAGCTCATAAGCAAGCTTTACACGCTGTGCCTCACCGCCAGAAAGCTCAACAGAGGATTGACCAAGCTTCATGTAGCCTAAGCCTACATCAAATAAGCTTTGTAGCTTATTTTTGATTTTAGGGAAGGCATCAAAGAAGGTAAGTGCATCCTCAATGGTCATATCTAAGACGTCAGAAATGTTTTTACCCTTGAATTTGATTTCTAGAGTTTCTGAATTGTATCTTTTTCCCTTACATACCTCACAAGGTACATAAACATCTGGTAGGAATTGCATAGAAATTCTCTTTAAGCCATCACCCTGACAAGCCTCACATCTTCCTCCCTTTACATTGAAGGAAAATTTGCCCTTGTCATAATTTTTAATCTTTGCATCTGTAGTTTCACTAAATAGGGTTCTAATATCATCAAATACACCTGTATAGGTTGCAGGGTTGGATCTAGGCGTTCTACCTATTGGCTGTTGAGAGATTTGAATGATACGATCAATATTCTCTAAACCCTCAATTTTTTGGCATTTTCCTGGGTAAATTCGATTTGCCTTATATAATTTTACATACGCATTTTTATATAAAACCTCATTGATTAAGGATGATTTACCACTGCCAGAAACACCTGTAATTACAGTTAAAATTCCCAGTGGAATCTTAACATTTACCTTCTTTAAATTGTTTTCCTCTGCACCCTTTATCGTTATATATTTACCTGTAAGCTTTCTTCTTTTTTCTGGTAATTCGATTTTCATTCTACCAGATAAATAATTACCTGTAATCGAATTTGTATTTTCCATTACCTCCTTTGGAGTACCCTCTGCCACAACAAGTCCACCATGAATACCAGCTCCAGGGCCAATATCTACAAGCCAATCAGCTTCCTTCATGGTTTCATCATCATGCTCAACAACAATTAAAGTATTTCCTAAATCTCTCATTTCCTTTAATGTATGAATAAGCTTTTGGTTATCACGTTGATGAAGTCCAATCGATGGCTCATCTAGTACATATAATACTCCTGTTAGCTGTGAACCAATTTGTGTTGCAAGCCTTATACGCTGTGCCTCACCACCAGATAGAGTATCTGCAGATCTAGCTAAGGATAGGTAATCTAATCCAACATTAATTAGGAAATGTAATCTATCTCTTATTTCCTTAACTGCCTGCTTGGCAATTTCTGCCTTTTCTATAGATAGCTTTAATTCTCCAAACCAATTATATAAATCTAAAATGGACATACTGCAGACATCTGCAATATTTTTATCATTGATAAAGATATTTAAGATAGAGGAATTTAATCTTTTACCTAAGCAAGTATCGCAGGTACGCTCAACCATATATCCTTCAATCCAATCTCTAATCCAATCGGAGGTCGTTTCTCTATATCTTCTATTTAAATTTGTAATTACTCCTTCATAATAATCATCATGGTCATGATTTCTACCACTCGATGCGTTCATCTTAAAATGAATAATATCTGGAGAACCATAAAGAATGATTTTTTTCTCTTTATCACTTAATTTATCAAATGGCTTATTTCTATCAATCTTATAATGATCACAGGTTTGTAATAATTCAACTCTTGTCAAATTATCCTTCTCCCAGTTTTTATAAACTGTAATTGCATCCTTGTTGATAGATTTATCCTTATCTACGATTAATTCCTCTGAAATGGATAATTTTTTACCAAGTCCATTACAATCCGGACAAGCACCTAAAGGTGAATTAAAGGAGAAGATTCTAGGCTCAAGTGAGGCAAGGCTATAGCCACATTCAGGGCATGCATGCTTCGTAGAATAGAATTCCTCTTGGTCATTACTATAAAGCACACAGTAGCCATCCGATTCCTTAACTGCAAGCTCAACTGCATCAAAGATTCTGCTTCTTACGCCTTCTTTCATGACTAAACGCTCAAGGACAATATAAATATTATGCTTCTTGGTTCTTTCAAGATTTGGAATTTCATCCTCAAGCTCAAGCATTTGTCCATCCACTAGGGCACGAACATAGCCAAGCTTTAAATATTTTTCAAAAATTCCCTTGTGCTCACCCTTCTGTCTAAAGATTACAGGTGCAGTAATATAAAGCTTTGTACCTGTTGGATGCTCCATAATCTTATCGACAATTTGATCGATAGATAAGGAGGATATAGGAATATGATGAGCAGGACAATATGGAGTACCTACTCTTGAGAATAATACTCTTAGATAATCATATATTTCTGTAACCGTTCCTACGGTAGATCTTGGGTTATGAGAGGCACTCTTTTGGTCAATGGATATTGCAGGTGATAATCCTTCGATGGAATCGACATCTGGCTTTTCATTAGAGCCAATAAATTGTCTTGCAAAGCTAGATAAGGATTCTACGAATCTTCTTTCGCCCTCCTGGTAAATCGTATCAAAGGCTAAGCTTGATTTACCGCTACCAGATACTCCAGTCATAACTATTAATTTATTCTTAGGGAGCTCAATATCAATATTTTTTAAATTGTTTTCTCTCGCTCCTCTTATAATTAACTTATCGTTCATAATAACCTCAAATATTTTTAATGCCTAGATTAATTAAATCCTTTTCTCTAATATATTCCTTTAAGGATGAATTCTTATTTATAAATTCAATACATTCACTCTTAGAGGAAAAATAATAGCTAATAAAGGCAAAGATTTGCCATGGCTTACAATATATAGAGAAAGAATATAGGAATATAAATCTTCTCGCTTTAATTTTATATATATCCTTCTTTCTAGCTAATACGATTCCATTAGAAATCGTATTAGCCTCTTCCTTTATTTCATAATTTGTTTTCTTATACAAATAGTATCCTATACCAAGCAAAATGAAGAAAACCAAAATTAAAGATATTCCTAATACCAATAATTCTTTACCCAAAACATTCATGCTGAATTCTTGTTTTAATGTTTGTATAAATAGGATAATTCCATGGATTATGGTTAATATTGGTAAAATAATCACTATCATAGATAGCGCAAAGCGAACGGTATAATTCTTCATTTTATTCCTTAATCTTTTCATTGAATTCAGCTTCTTCCATGATATAAATACCTAAGGATTTAGCCTTATCATATTTCGAGCCAGGATTTTCACCTAAAATTAGGATATCTGTCTTTTTACTTACAGATTCACTTAAGGATCCTCCAAAGGATTCAATGAGCTTCTTTGCCTCACTTCTTCCCATGGAAGATAATGTACCTGTTAAAACACATTTTTTACCTGTAAAATAGTTTTCCTTTATTTCACCTAAATCATATTCCATATTTAAGCCTAAGGCTCTTAATTCCTCAATCAATTCTCTATTTGCTTCATTTTGCATCCATTCGATGAAATCCGATGCAATAACAAGTCCAATATCTGGAATATTTACAACCTCTTCATAGGTAGCATTTCGCATTCCATCTATGTTTTTAAATCTCTTGCATAAGGATTTTGCAGCCTTAGCACCTACATGGCGTATGCCAAGACCAAAGATGAGTTGATCTAAATTATTCTTTTTAGATTCCTCTATCGCAAAAAGTAAATGATCAATACTCTTTTCACCTAAGCCTGGTAATAGAATTAATTCACTATAATTAAATTTTAAATTAAAGATATCCGGAATTCTTTTAATAAAGCCTGCTTGAAATAGCTGTTCTACAAGCTTATCACCTAAAGAATCGATATTATAGCAAGGCTTTGATGCGAAATGAATAAGCTTATTGATAAGCTTTTCCTCACAATCTGGATTTAAGCAATACCAATCCGCTTCCTTTTCCTTTCTTACTAATTTGCTTCCACAGCATGGGCATTCTTTAATCATTTCAAAAGGAATAGAGAATAAATCTCTTTCCTCAGGAATAGCCTTTACAACCTCAGGAATGACATCTCCTGCCTTACGAATGACGATGGTATCGTTAATATGAATATCCTTTTCCTTAATATAATCCTCATTATGTAAGGTTGCCTTAGCTATCAAAGAGCCCTGTACAAAGACTGGCTTAAAGTTTGCAACAGGAGTAATCACACCCGTTCTACCTACTTGGTAGGTAATATCTAATAATTTCGTGTGAACCTCCTCTGGTGGGAATTTATATGCGATAGCCCACTTAGGGTATTTCACGGTTTCACCGATAATATCATGAAGATCCATTTCATTTACCTTAAGCACAATTCCATCAATATCATATGGTAAATCTGGTCTTTTTTTACCCATTTCTAAAATATATTCAATAACCTCATCCATAGTTTTACAATGGCGATATAAAGGATTAACCTTAAAGCCTAAGCTCTTCATATCCTCAAGTGCTTCTACCTGAGTTTTGACATTTTGATCTAGGTAATAATAAAGGAAGGTATCTAGATTTCTCTTTGCTGCAATTTTGCTATCTAATTGTCTTACAGATCCTGCAGCTGCATTTCTACAGTTTGCGAATAGCTCCTCTTCGTTTTCTTCTCTTTCTAAATTAAGAGCAATAAAGGATGCCTTTGGCATAAATATTTCACCACGAACCTCTGTTGTAAGTGGTGTTTTTAATTTTAGTGGTACAGATTTGATTGTTTTTACATTATGCGTAATATCCTCACCCACTGTACCATTACCTCGAGTTGCACCCTGAACGAATATTCCATTTTCATATTTTAAGGAAACGGATAATCCATCAATTTTAAGCTCAACGCAATAGGTTGCATCCCTTGCAACACTTTTGACTCTTTTATCAAAATCTCTTAGCTCATCAAAGGAAAATGCATCCGCTAAGGACATCATTTTAACAGAATGTGTAACCTTTTTAAATTTAGATAATACCTCTCCACCAATTCTTTGTGTTGGTGAATCTATAGTTTTTAAGCTTGGGTTTTCTTCCTCTAAATGAATTAATTCCTCCATTAGCCTATCATATTCATAATCCTCCATAATCGGATTGTCGTTTACATAATAAGCGATAGACGCTTCATTTAGCTTTTCCTTTAGTTCATTTATTCTTTCTTTAACATCCATACTGCTTCCCCCTCGATAACGTAATTTATTATAGCATAGGAACCGTCTTTTTTCTATGAAAAAAGCCATTCATTTGAATGACTTTTATTCTGTGGTTGTTAAAGATTCATATCTATATACAAAATATATTGTTTGTTCCTTAATTTTCCTAATTGTTTGCGTAGCTGCTGTTGGATTTAATGGGTGCTTATATGGGATTGTTGGTGCCTCATAGACTAGATAATATCCATTTTTTCCATAATAAACATTAATCATTCGATAAAACTTTGTAGCATCATCTTTATAGGTAATACTAAAATAGAAGGGAACCTCCCCATTTAAATGAGATATGACCTTATCTGTAGAATAGGCATCTACATAATATTCTACATTTAATTCTACCCGAATTTTCTCTAATTCCTCTACAGTTTTATAATATTTATTCTCCCCTATTACACTCTCATCTAGAGTTAGCCATATTCCTAAGTAGCTATCATATTCCTTTTTACAGGAGGTAAGAAATAAAAGTGGAAATATCATTAATATGGATAATACAATACAAAAATTTTTTTTCATGTTACAACTTCTTTCAATCTTTTTTAAAAACTATATTTTTCTTATGGATGGGTGATTACCATTTAATACCTTTACTCCGTATGGAACCTTAAAGGCTACGGTAATTGTAGAACCCGATACCTGTACTACTAAGCCATCTCCAAAAGCTTTATGATTAATTTTATCTCCAATTTGATAGGAAATATCGGATACTACCTCTTTTTCCTTTTTTTCTTCCTTTTTATAGGTGAAGGATGCAAAGGTAGTAGATTCTCCAAGATTTACCCTAGGCTTTGGCTTTGTGCCTCTTAAATTCTCATATAGCTTAGAATCCATTTCGCTAATAAAGCGAGAGGGTACCATATATTCTGTTCTACCAAATCTCATTCTATTTTCAGCATTTGTAAGATATAACTCATTCTTAGCTCTTGTGATGCCGACATAGCAAATTCTTCTTTCTTCTTCTAAATCCTCATTGGATATAATATTAATTCCTGGGAAGATTTCTTCTTCCATAGCTACCATAAATACAGTATCAAATTCTAGTCCTTTAGCCTGATGGAAGGTTGTAAGACGAACAGATTCATCAGATTTTGTATCATCATGCTCACTTCTTAAGGATAAATCAAATAATAAATTCTCAAGCATTTCAAAGTGCGTTAAACCTAAATCCTCATATTCCTCCTCTGTCTCCTTTAGTACTGAGGAAAATTCTTTAATATTATCGAACCTGTCCTGATAGGAATCCATATCCTTTCTTATTTCATCATCATAGCCTGTTTTATCATAGATTTCCTTTAATATTTCCGGCAAGGATAATTCCTCTATTTTATCCCTTATCTCATCTAGAGTAGATTTAAATTTTCTTAAATTGTCTGCCGCAATGCCATTGCCTGAATAATGATCTATTGCATCATATAAGGGTAATGCTTTTTCATATGCCTTTATTTTAAGATTTTCTAATATCTTTTTACCTATTTTTCTTTTAGGTACATTAACTACTCTATCAAAGGAAAAATCATCATCAGGATGAATTAATAATCTTAAATATGCACTCATATCCTTGATTTCCGCTCTAGAAAAGAAGGATAATCCTCCATAAATGGTATAAGGAATCTTGTTTTTAACAAGCTGATCCTCAAAGCTTCTAGAAATAGAATTTGCACGATAGATGATTGCAAAATCAGAATATTTCTTTCCTTTTCTTATGCCCTCTAATATTTTATTTATGACAAAAATGGTTTCATCATAGGAGCTTGTAGCTCTATAATATTTGGGGATTGGACCAACCTTTTTATTTGAGAACATAATCTTTTTGATTTGATTTGGATTCTTTAAAATTATATTGTTCGCCAAATCAAGAATTTGTGTTGTAGATCTATAATTTTCTTCAAGTAATATTAATGTATAATCCTTGTATTCTGCTTGAAATTTCATTATATTTTCAATCTTAGCTCCTCTAAAGGAATAAATGGATTGAAAATCATCACCAACGACAAATATATTTCTATTCCTTCTTGCAAGTAAGGTCATCAAATCATATTGCATGGCATTTGTATCTTGGAATTCATCGACTAATACATAGTCAAATTGATTTTGATATTTTTCTAAGATTTTAGGATTCTTATGAAATAACTCAATCGTTTTTATAATTAAATCATCAAAATCTAATAAATTATCCTCCCTACATCTTTCTTCATATTTTTGATTTACAATAGTAAATATGTGTAAAAGACGTGGATCGTTCACATTATAATTTTTAAAATTCTTACTTTTTGAAATGAATTCTCTTATAACCTTTGGCTTACAATCTATATCAAAATCTAAATCCTCTATAATCTTCTTAACTATCTTTAAGGAGTCATCCTCATCTATGATGTTAAATTTTTTATTATAGGGTGGCAAAGCATCAATTTCCATTCTTAAAAGCCTTGAGCAAAAGGAATGGAAGGTAGATACCCACATATAATCGGTATTTATATCTAGCATATCCGCAACTCTCTTTTTCATTTCAAGAGCTGCCTTGTTCGTAAATGTTACCGCAAGAATCTTAGAGGGTATCACCTTTAATTCTTTTATGATATATGAAATTCTAGTGGTTAATACCTTTGTTTTTCCACTGCCCGCACCGGCCATTACCATAACGGGTCCTTCTGTTGTTGTAACAGCAAGCCTTTGGGCTGGATTAAGATTCGTTAGTAAATCCATAAATTACTCCTGCTTTTCTAAAAATTCCTCATATGTTGTTACTCTATCGATAAAGCTTCCATCCTTATGGATAGAAATGATACGATTACAAACGGTTTCTAAAAGCTCTGCATCATGGCTTGAGAATAAAATATTACCCTTATAATTTAGCATACCCTCATTGAGTGCTGTAATCGATTCTAGGTCTAGGTGGTTTGTTGGATCTTCTAACACTAATACATTAGGGCATTCAAGCATTAGCTTTGCCATCATGCATCTTACCTTTTCTCCACCAGATAAAACATTACATTTCTTTAATGCTTCATCGCCACTAAATAGCATTCTACCAAGCCAGCCTCTGATGAAGGATTCGGTTTGATCCTCCTTAGAATATTGTCTAAGCCAATCAATCATATTTAAATCCTTATCAAAATATTCCTTGTTATCCTGTGGTAGATATCCTACATTTGTTGTAATACCCCATTTAAATTTTCCTGTATAATCGGTATCCTTGCCAGCTAAAATATTAAATAGAGTTTGAATTTGATGTGTATTTTCAGATAAAATACCTATTTTATCATTCTTATTTACCGTGAAGGTTAAATCCTTAAATACACCAGGCTTCGTAAGCTTTTCGACGATTAAAATATCATTACCAACCTCTCTACTTTGCTTAAATCCAATATATGGATATCTTCTTGAGGATGGTTCAATATCATCCAGTGTTATCTTTTCTAATAGCTTCTTTCTAGATGTCGCCTGACGGCTTTTTGATTTATTCGCACTAAATCTTGCGATGAATTCCTGTAATTCCTTAGCCTTTTGTTCATTCTTTTTATTTAAATCCTTAGCCTGTTGTAAGGCAAGCTGGCTTGATTCATACCAGAATTCATAATTACCTACATAAAGCTTGATTTTACCAAAATCAACATCACAAATATGTGTACATACATTATTTAAGAAATGGCGGTCGTGGGAAACAATTAATACTGTGTTTTCAAAATTAAGCAAGAAATTCTCAAGCCATCTTGTAGATTTATAATCTAAGTTATTGGTAGGCTCATCTAAAAGCAGGATATCTGGGTTTCCGAATAATGCTTGAGCAAGCAAAACCTTAATTTTAACCTTCGCATCTAATTCCCCCATTTGCTTGTAGTAGCAATCTGAATCTACACCTAAGCCTGCAAGTAGGGTTTCTGCATCACTTTCCGCCTCCCATCCGCCAAGCTCTGCAAATTCACCCTCAAGCTCTGAGGCTCTAATGCCATCCTCATCACTGAAGTCCTCCTTTGCGTAAAGGGCATCCTTTTCCTTTTGAATTTCCATTAATCTTTTATGACCTAATAATACGGTTTGAATTGCTGTTTCATCATTATAAGCATTCTGGTCCTGCTTTAGAATGGACATTCTTTCATTCTTATCCATTAAAACCTCACCCGTTGTAGATTCTATATCTCCGCTCAATAGCTTTAAAAACGTAGATTTACCAGCACCATTCGCACCAATAATTCCATAACAATTTCCTTTGCTAAAGGTAATATTAACATCCTTAAATAAAACTCTAGATCCATATTGTAATCCTAAGTTTACTGTTTTTAACATAATATATCTCCTCCAAAAAATATATTTCTTACGTAAAATTAAGGGCTGTAGAAACAGTCCTTAATTTATTTTTTATAGCTTAAATGAACTCTTTAATCCGCATGTACGGTTGAATACAAGCTTATCCTTAGTAGAGTCCTTATCTGTACAATAATATCCATTACGGATGAACTGATAATGATCAAGTGGCTTAGTATCCTCTAGAGATTTTTCTACAAAGCCCTCAAATACATGAATAGAATCTGGATTTAATCTTTCCATGAAATCTAAATCCTTATTCTCCTCTGTTTCATCTAGCATTAATGGCTCAAATAGACGGAATTCTGCAGGAATTGCATTAGATGCATCTACATAATGAATATTACCATTTGGCTTTCTACCATCGAATTCACCACTCTTTGTTTCTGGGTCATAGGTTGCATGAATTACAGTAATATTACCATTCTCATCCTTCTCAACAGAATTTGCAGTAATGAAGTATGCCTTCATTAATCTTACCTCAACACCTAAAGAAAGTCTCTTCCACTTCTTATTAGGCTTTTCCTCAATGAAGTCCTCTCTTTCGATATAAACCTCACGAGAGAAGGAAATTTTTCTTGATCCTAATTCCTCATTTTCCTGATTGTTTGGCGCATCAAGCCATTCAACCTTACCCTCTGGATAGTTATCAATAATCACTTTTACTGGATTGATAACTGCATTTGGTCTTATAGCCTTTAATCTTAAATCGCTTCTTAATTCCTCATCTAGCTGTTCTGCCTCAACCGTAGAATTCACTCTAGATAAGCCAGTACCTAAGATGAAGTTTCTAATAGAATCCGGAGTAAATCCCCTTCTTCTTAAGCCGCATAATGTTGGCATACGTGGATCATCATAGCCAGATACCTTACCTGCATCTACAAGTGCACGTAAATATCTTTTTGACATGATAGTGTTCGTAATATTTAATCTACCAAATTCATACTGATGTGGTTTCTTTTCAATTCCACAATTATCTACAACCCAATCATATAATACTCTATGGTTATCGTATTCTAAAGAGCATAGGGAATGTGTAATTCCTTCGAAGGAATCCTGTAATGGATGTGCAAAATCATACATTGGGAAAATGCACCATTTTGTGCCCTGTCTATGATGGTTAATATGTAGAATTCTATACATTACAGGGTCTCTCATATTAATATTAGGGCTTGCCATATCAATCTTAGCTCTTAGAGTCTTTTCACCATCCGCATATTTGCCTTCCTTCATTTCCTCAAAAAGCTTTAAATTCTCTTCTACACTTCTATCTCTATATGGAGAATTCTTACCTGGCTCATTTAATGTACCACGGTATTTCGAAATTTCTTCTTGAGATAGGTCATCTACATAAGCAAGACCTCTTTTAATTAAATCGATGGCCTTTAGATAGGTAGCTTCAAAATAATCAGAGCCATAGAAAATATTTGCAGGCTTATAGCCTAACCAAGCTAAATCCTCAATAATACCTTCTACGAATTCCTTATCCTCCTTAGCAGGATTTGTATCATCAAATCTTAAATTTGTTTTTCCATTAAATGCCTTTGCAAGCTCAAAATTAGTAATGATCGCTCTTGCATGACCGATATGTAGGTAAGCATTAGGCTCTGGTGGGAATCTTGTGATAATTTCATCAACCTTACCAGAATCTAGGTCATTCTGCATTATTGTTTTAATAAAGTTATTAATTTCTGCCATAACTTTCACCTCTAAAAAAAATATAGATACATTATACTACAAATCAATTAAAATCTCTATACATTACAAACATTTACTTAAGTAAATCTCTTTTATTTTCTATATTTTTTTGAAAGCCTTGTAAAAAGCGTCTTTTCGCATTAAAATCAATTTGAGTATTTCCTATCTAACGTTTAATCGAAGAGAAAAAATGAAAAAAATTTCATAAATACATTTTACATACTACATTTTAATAAATAAAAAATTATGTAAATTGTACGAGATATATGGCATTTTACAAGAAGTTGTATAATTCATATAAGACATTTGATGCTATAAAAGATATTTTTATCAAATTTTCAAAATCCTAAGCGAAAGGTTGTGCCGTTCGAATCACATCGGGAACGCCACTAAATAACAAAATCAGCCTCATTTTTAAGACTGATTTTTTACATATTGTTATTTTTTTTATTTAAATATAATATTTGCTTAACATTGCGTTCAATTTCTTTCAAAGAAATGAATTGATTAGACAACATATTCAACATACTTATCTAATTTCATATGGATAATCCGGAATTATTTTATATTTAAACGAATGCGCATCAAGAATTTTTGCCGTATTTTTCAAATTCTTTGCATGCCCCTTAAATACAGAATATCCTTTTTTTATTAAATCTTTACTTACAACAAAATTATTACCTGTTAATTTCGCAAAAATTTTAATTTGGTCAAGAGATGGATTTTTAATTGATAATGTTTCAATCTCATATATGGTCTCATCCAAATCTATAGTTTCCCACTTTGTAGTAGCTAATTTGCAACCACAATTAGGACAGGTCAAATTTAATGCAGGTTTCTCATAAACAGCTAACATTTCAGTACCACAATCAGGACAATAATATTTATTTTCTTTTTCCATGTTTTATACCTCCTGGAACATATTTAACAAAATCCCCTTTTACAGAAGGACTTATATTACCTATCCAATATCTACCATTGGATAAAGAGTATATTGTATTATTTGGTGCATAAACTGGTTTACCCAATGCATTTGCGAGATGTTGAGCAAATCCTTCTGGATCAGCACCTGTACTACATGATAACAATCTTATTGATCTTGCTTTTTTGAAGCCTGGTTGTTTTCTAATCAATTTAGCAGCTTCTCTTGCATCTACGTTATATGTTTTTCCACCACTATAAACTTCGATAAAAGTAGTAGCTCCATGCGCTATAACATCAAACATTCCGTTTGGATCAACATCTGGTCTATTAGCAATATATTTTCCAAATTTAGATTTCTCGCCTGTCCTTGGCATAGAATTGGCGTCACCGATTGCAACGTCGTGTTTACCTGAAAATAAGGAAATTCTACCCTTCATAATTAGGTACCTCCTTATTCATTCTTATTATCTTATCTTTTTCATTTTCTATCATAGTATAAGAGTCGTATTGATATATTGGAATGCCCAAAAACTCAGCCTTCCAAAATATTTCATGTAAATCATAACCATAAACACATATGCCTATTGGTTCTAAGGCTTCTATGACTCTAGACAATTGTTCTTCAAATATTTGTCTATTTTCAAGAGTTTTAATAAAACCATTCGTACCTACTGCTATTAGAGTATGTTTGGGATATGCTTCCAACGAAGAAAGTGTTCTATTATCACCTAGTCTAACATTTGGTATAATTTTTATACCAACAGAACCATAGTAATATGTAATTCCTAAATTAAGTCCTATCTGACTTTTTTGGACCCAAATCGGCATGTTATCATATGGTGAAGCATCCATTCCTAATACGCACTGATAATTTCTAAGTTTTTCAACATATCTCTTTGGATTACCCAGGATAGGTTGAAATTCATAATCACAGCAATAAAAGCTCATACCTGTAGTTTTAGGGTCAATAACATCTTTTCTTCTATCCCACTGCACTATATTTTTAGGAGGCTCAGCAGCTACCATCCATTCCTCAATTATCGGATAATTATCCGTCTTAGTACGTCTAGCATTAGCAATGAGGTATGCTAAGTAAACGTCCCTTACATAGGGAGTTTTTGACTTTTTTATCATGATTTTTAATTCTCCTTATAATAATTTTTATGACACAGTCATTTCCCGCCATATTAAAATTTGTTGAAATATAAGAGCAATCATGATAAACTATAAGTGTGAGTCGGGTTTATTCACGATTACCGGGATTGAATGTATTACCAGTACATTCAGTCCTTTTTCTTTATTTCAATGATTTCATCTCTGAGTTTTAAAAACTCACTCTCGTATTCAAACATTTCCTTACCATATTTTTCCATTCTCTTCTGAATAGTCGAAAAATGATAAGAGGCTGGTTGAGGACCAATCCCAAATTTTTCTGTTATTTCAGCTGGCGAACACACTTCTGCTAAAATAACCATACACTTAGGGGCAAGAAGTACTTTAGAAAAATATTCCGCGAGTAATTCTTCCTCGTCTGTCGGATTTTCTTCTCCATAAACAATATGTTTTATTTCGTGTCCAATTGAATAACGCTGTCTGTAATAAGGTTTGTCATCATTATAATAAACTTTATAATGAATCGTTCCATCGCTTATATGTTCGAATACTGTAAAACTATCATCCAATTCCTTAAACTTATTAAGTTCAATAAGCTTTTCTTTTGGAAGTGATGAATATTTTATAATTTCAGCTCCGAATACTTTTTTAGCAAATTCAAACACATCAAGCGGGAACTCAATATATTCATAATCAATCAGCAACTCCAATGCTTTTTTTCTGCGGAAATATATCTTTCAGCATCCAACATTATTTATCGCCAAAGAGTATCTTAAGAATTTCCGCCTTTTGGTCAACGGTAAGTTTTGCTTTATTACGAGTTACAATATTTCTTGTTTCAACGTATGGATCAATTTCACGCTCTCGGCTTTCACCTCCTAAAAGATAATCAGATGAAACACCTAAAGCCATAGAAACATTATTAACGATATCCATTCTAGGTTCTATGCCTTTGCTAAGATATCTGCATAATGATGGTTCAGAGACTCCACTCATCCTTGATAGTTCTTTTTGATTAAGTTTCTTCTCTTTTAATAACTCTTTAACTGTTTCTGCAAACTTTGACATAAAGTCCACCTCCTATCACCATATATCAAGTTCAAATTTATTTTACCAATTTCATTTTGAAATTTCAATAGTTTAATTATAAAATGTTTCTTTCTTTGTGCTTTTTTTATTTCTATGCTAATTCAAGTTATATGGAATGAAAGCAGAATATATCACTTGATCTTTATATATTCGCTACATTTAGAGTTTAGAGTGAGACCGCAACAAAATGCAACAATATTTATAAAAACATTTCCGCAACACCGCATTAAAAAATTAAAAAAGCAAATGTTACAAAAAAGATATTGAAACACTTCCTATAAAGATATTGCATAGTATGGCTTTTTATAAAAGATATTAAAAGATAATGCCGAGTTCAAACAAAAAATAAAAAAAATATATAAACATACTTTACATACCACATTTTAAAAAATATAAAAATCCGAAAAATGGCTTAGTTGCGCCATAAATCGGATTTTTTTGTTTATCAACTGTCGAAAACGGGATTATACTACAAATGAATTAAAATCTCTATACATTACAAACATTTACTTTAGTAAATCTCTTTTATTTTTTATATTTTTTTGAAAGCCTTGTAAAATTTTTCTTTTGGCTTTAAAATAATTTGAGAATTTCCTATAATCGCTTTAGCAAGGAGGAAAAAATGAAAAAAATAAGTGTTAAATTCATTGCTGAATCTGCCATTATTGCAGCACTCTATGTTGTAACGACATGGCTTTTAGCCCCCATTTCCTATGGGGCAATTCAATTTAGAATATCGGAAGTCTTAATGCTTCTAGTAGTATTAAACCCTAAATTTTCCTTCGCACTCATTTTAGGATGTTTCATATCGAACACGACCTCAAGCCTTGGGTGGTATGATATGGTTTTTGGTACGCTTGCAACCATAATTGCAATCATCCCTATGTGCTTCATTAGGAAAATGCCTATTGCTGCCATATTTCCTGTACTTTCGAATGCATTTATCGTTTCCTTAGAGCTTGGAATTGCCTTTAATCTATGGAATGAAGCATACTGGTATAATGTATTCACAATAGCCTTAGGGGAGGCTATCGTTTTATATTTACTTGGTATTCCACTTATGAGTGCAATTTCTAAAAACGAAAGTCTTTGTCTTCTTATGGAATTAGATAAAAATAAGGCAATATCCATCCATTTCTTAAATGGCTATGGAATATTAGCCATAGGCTTCTTCGTTTTAAATATTATTTTATATTTTGCATATCCAATGTATTCTATAAGTAAAGATGAAATTACTACCAACTATACTATGTTTTTTCTTACAAGAAATGGGGCTTATTGGCTCATTCTTGCAATCGGTTTAGGGTTGGGTTATTTGGCTATTACAATATTTTTAAAGAATAAAATAAGACTTATTCTTGGTATAACAATATCTATCCTATCTTCCTTACTTCAAATAATATTAGGAATAATCTTTAAAGATGCATTAACAAGCTTTTATTATTATTTATATTTCTTATCCCCAATATTCTCCATTATATTATCACTATTTACATATAGAAACACAAAGACAAATAATGAATCAAAAGAGGAAGCGAATTAGCTTCCTCTTTCCTTTATACTCCTCTAGGAGAATCCTCTTTATAAGGATCCGTTCTTTTTAATCCCTTAATAAATCTTTCAAGCTCTAAATCCCAAAATCTCCATTCATGGGCATAGCCTGGAACAACATTATATAAATGGGATATACCCATTTCATTTAAATCCTTATGGATATCATCATTATCCTTTAATAAACCATCCTTATCTCCACAGGACATATAAATGAATGGAATATCTGTTTTTCTTCCAATAATCTTTTTAAAATCAAGGCCTAATCCCTTCATTTCTGTATAAGGTGCACTAAATGCACCAATAGCTGAATAGCTTTTAGAATTCGTTAATCCATGGAATAGAGCTCCAAAGCCACCCATAGATAATCCTGCGATGAAATTATCCTCTCTCCTTGGGGAAATAGGGAATGTGCCATATAAGAAATCCTTAAGCTCATATTCAATGAAATCAAAGAAATTATCCTTAGTTACTGGGTGATCCCAATTCATATAGAATTTGTTTTCTCCATTCACCATACAAATGGCGATATTGTTTTCTTCTGCATAGAATTCCGCTCTAGCATATCTTCCCCAATTCTTTTCATCATTTAAATAGCCATGTAAAAGAATTAGTAATGGGTATTTCTTGTTTCTTTTATTCTGATAATAGGTATTTGTTTTTGCATCATAATTTGATTCTAATGTTGGAGAGGTTTTCGTTGGCAATATCAAGGTAAAATCAACCGCTCTTCCTAAAGAATTACTAATCATATTGATATCAATATGTGCCATGTTATTCCTCCTTTAATGGGTATTTATCCTCAAGCTCTAAGGATGCATCTGGATTTAGAGTTAAATCCGCAAGGCCTGGGTATTCTTTGTATTGATAATATCCTGCACAAGCAATCATTGCTGCATTATCTGTGCAATATTTAATGGAAGGAATACATACATTAAAATCCTTTGCCTCATCCATAAATCTTTCCTTTAAGCCCCGATTTGCCGATACGCCACCAGCGACAATAATATTTTTAACATTTCTTTCCTCTGCAAGCCTCAAGGTCTTTCTGACTAAAACCTCAGTTACAGAATCTTGAAATGATTTACATAAATCATTTACATTTATTTCTTCCTTACGCTGATGCGCATTATGTGCCAAATTGATAACTGCACTCTTTAAGCCCGAGAAAGAAAAATTATAAGATCCATCCTCTAAATATACTCTTGGTAAATGATATGTATCCATACCTAGATGTGCAAGACGGTCTACGTGAGGTCCTCCTGGGTATGGCAATCCTACAACTCTTGCAACCTTATCGTATGCCTCACCTACAGCATCATCTAGGGTTTGGCCAATAATTTCAAAGGAGAAATGCTTTTTCATATAGATTAATTCTGTATTACCTCCAGAAACTAAAAGCGCAATACAAGGGAATTTCATATCATGCTCAATCGCATTTGCATAAATGTGACCAGCTAAATGATGTACTCCTATTAAAGGCTTATGATACATCATAGAAAATGTCTTAGCTGCATTCACACCAACAAGTAAAGAACCAATTAATCCTGGTCCTTCCGTTACAGCAACCAAATCAATCTCTTCAGGGCTTACTCCTGCAGCCTTTAATGCTTCCTCAAAAACTAAGGAAACCTGATATACATGGTGGCGAGATGCAACCTCAGGTACAACCCCACCAAATTTCTCATGAATTTTAATTTGAGTATTTGTAAAGCAGGATAATACCTCCTTGCCATCTCTTAAAACGGCAACCGATGTTTCATCACAGCTTGATTCTACTCCAAGTACAAGCATAATTTATGCCTCCTTCTTTAAATTTGCATAATCCAATCGAATGACCTTTTTTAAATCCTCTGGATTCATTTCGATTTGAAGACCAATTTTTCCTGCAGAAAAGAAAATCGTATCCTGTCCTATTGCATCACTATCGATAAGAGTAGGGAATACCTTTTTCATACCAATAGGTGAACATCCTCCTCGAACATAACCGGTTAGAGGCAATAATTCCTTGACCTCAATCATTTCTAGAGATTTTACACCTGAAGCCTTCGCACATTTTTTTAAATCAAGCTCAGCATATACAGGTACTACCATTACATGATAATGGTTCGTATTGTCTTTTGTAACTAAGGTTTTAAATACCTTAGATGGATCTAGATTTAAGGATTTTGCGACAGTAAACCCATCAACAGGAACACCCTCTACATGAGGATATTCTCTTACATTATATTTTATTTTCTTTTGATCTAATATACGCATAGCGTTGGTTTTTTCCATTATTTAAAGACCTCCCTCACCTGATAGCTTCTACCTACCATCGTAAAGCCCATTCTTTCATACATAACCTTTGGGGTATCCTCATAATCTGCAGTAAGATAAATATCCTTAATGCCTAGTGTCTTAAGCTCATTTAATACATGATTGAATAAGCATGAGCCATAGCCCTTTTTCTGATATTCCTCTAATATACTAAAATTTTCAAGCTTTGCAGCATCCTTATATTGAAATACCTCAATAAAGCCTACAGGCTTATTCATATCATAAACAAAATAATAATCGGTCTTTTTTTCCTTAAGGCAAACATCAAGAATTCTTTTCGTATTCTCCTTTGCATATTCCTCTCCATATTTTAATGTATCCTTATAGAAATATTCATAGGCCCAAGAAGAATCACATTCCTTAAGCTTTTCTACCCTATAGGTATTATTTCTTAATACATGAAGCCCAAAAATAGAGGAATGATATTCAATTTCATATTCATAATCACTAAATTTTAATTTACCTGTATAGGGATGTTCTAAATCAAATTGTACAAAGGATTCTCTGTCGTAAAGATTTTCCATGACATGATCATCATTTTTACATACGTAATAATTATGATAATATTTCGTTTTTAATTCATCATCATGATAATAAATATAATCCTCATGTACCTCCTTTTTACAGAAAGCTAATATATATGCTTCCTCTACTTCCTTATAGGAAATCATTTCCTTTAAATAAACAAGCGCATTTTCATTATTTGAATAATAATTCTTTCTTAAAGATATTCTTTTAAAGCCAAATTTTTCATATAAGGAAATAGCACCCCTATTCGATTCTCTTACCTCTAGAATAAAGGATTTTGCCCCCTTAGAATGTAAGATATTCATTGCATAGGCTAAAATCTTTGTTCCGATACCCTTATGCTGATATCTCTTGTTTACACAAAAATTTAAGATTTCTCCTTGCTCTTGATCAAAGGATATAGATATATAGCCTATAATTTCATTCTTATCCTCATAAACATAAAAATGACTCATAGAATTCGATAAATTATCCTCAAGCATTGCACTCCCTAAGGTAGTACCTAAGGTATCTTTTTCTAAGGCTACAATGGATGGGATATCCTTTTTATTATATAGCCTTATCATTTAAATTTCTCTCCGCTTCTGTTTCTCTTAAATAATTAGGAACAAGTAAATCTGGATTATCTACGAATACCTTATGAGAAATTACATAAAAAGGATCTACCTTAAAATTGGCATCCGATACCTCATATTCATAATTTGTATTCTTTAAATCCGATAATAAGGTATGTGCCTCATCAACAATATAGGAATCCTTATTTGTATCTAAAATACAGCCAAAGACGTTACCTCTTCTTGCATCAATTGTAGATAAAACTATACCCTTAGTACCAGATGCCATAAGCTTTAGGGAGGATATTACATAAAGTGGCTTATGCATAAATACAGCCATCATCTTACCTACAGTAACTGCCATTCTTACACCAGTATAGGACCCAGGCCCATACCCTACAATAATCTCATCTAAATCCTTAGACTCTATATGATTATTCTCTAAAGCTTGATTTACTAAATATACAATATTCTTTGCATGATCCTTATTTCCGGGCATATATTTTTCAAATAAAATAGCATTATCCTCGACCAAGGAAATATATAAAATTTGAGTAGATGAATCTAAAATTAATGAATACATTATAAGGCCTCCTCAATTCTTTGATATCTTCCGATACCACTAATTGTTATTTTTCTTTCTTCTTCACTTAATCTTTCTAAATCAATTCTTAAATATTCCTTAGGAAGAATTTCAGAAACCTGGAATGGCCATTCAATGACACATACACCATCCCCTTCCATATATTCCTCTAAATCGAAATCATTATTGACTCCGTCCAGTCTATATAAATCTAAGTGATAAAATGGCCCTTTATCTCCTTTATATCCCTTTACAATTGTAAATGTTGGAGAATTAATAACCTTTTTAACCCCTAAGGCCATACCAATTCCCTTTGTAATTGTTGTTTTTCCTGCAGATAAATCTCCAATAAGTAAGCATACATCTCCAGGATTTAAAAGATTACCAATCTTCTTTCCAACCTCAATTGTTTCTAGTTGATTGTTCGTTTTAAAGATTTTCATAGTATCACTCATTTCATTTTATTTAATGCAGTACAATTATACTCTTTAGGAGTATAAAATAAAAGACTCCGGGAAACATTTTCTTTTCCCGGAAATCCTTCTAATTCATATTTAATACCTTTTCCTCTTCCTTAGGAAGCTTTGTAATAGCTTTAGCGTGAAGCATTACAACCTCTTCACCTGCAAGCTTACTAAATTCATGCTTAACGACGCACTCAAGATAAATGACATCTCCCGTTTGAACCTTCACATTAGATTCGTTTATAACCTCATAGCCTAAGAATTGAATATCATTTGCGCAGCAAGTCATTACCTGACGTCCTACAACAAAGGTATCCTTAGATACATCTCTTACAAAGGTTTTAAATTTAAATGTTTTATTTAAATACTTTTCCCAATTGTCAAATACCTCAACATACCAAGTTGGATAAATATCCTCCTCAAAGGCAATTTCATCCTTAGATAAATCATAAGGTAAGTCCTCATCTAGAGTAGCACTTAATCTTCCATCTGGTTGTTCAAAGGCAATTTGAGCTTGTTGGGTCATTGCACGAATAAGTCTTCTAAATTGACCTAAATTCTTACTTTGATCTTGGATTCTATTGAAGATTACTAAGGAAGAATCTCGAACCATAGTTTGGAAAATTTGCTTCATATTATTAAACATAACCTGGAATTTAGAAGCATCAATTAAGGTGATTTGCTGGTAAATTACCATTCTTTCGGGGAATTCCTGAGAATTCCAATCAAAGAATGCATTATATTCAATTACAAAGCGGTCTGGTGTATATTTTTTATCTAATGCATCAAAGAATTCTACAGTAAAATCCTCTAAGGATTCAACATATTCTACATGGATTTGATATTTTTCGCACCATTCCTCTTCATATTCTACCTCACCCTCTTCACAACAAATAATGACAGTAGAATTATTATGATAGTTATCGTTATTCTCAACGATTTCTTTGATTAAAGATGTTTTACCACTTTCAAGAAACCCATTTAAAAGAAATACCGGTACCTCTTTTTTATTACGAGCCATAAAAATACCTCAAATATTAGAATAAATTATGAATAAGCTCTGTATCTATCTTAGAGCCAATGACAATAATCTTACCCATCGGAATAGCCTTAGATTTCTCAATGATTACCTCTTCTGGGGTAAGGTTAAATACATACCAAGCACCATCTTGGCCCTCGATAATTCCCTTAGAACGAACAATAATGCCATATTCGCCATTAGCCATCTTATCTAAGGTTTCCTTTAAGCTATTTATATCATACTTCTTTACAGTCTCAATACCAACGCTTTGGAATACCTCATCTGCATGATGGTGATGGTGGTGGTCATGATCGTGGCAGCAGCACTCCTCATCATGGTCGTGATGGTGGTGATGCTCGTGTTCTTCTTCATCATGGTCATGGTGATGATGATGGCAACAGCAATTAGGGTCATCACATTCTTCTCCATCCTCATGTAAATGATCGAAATCGATTCCTTCAAATAAATCCTCATGAACACCTTCATAAGCCTTAATTAAATCCTCATCAGATAAACTGTTGATTGGGGTTGTAACAACAACAGCCTTATCGTTGTGCTTACGTACAATTTGAACTGCAGTTTCAATAACCTCTTCCTTAGCGATATCTGTACGAGATAAAATTACTGTATGTGCAGATTCAATTTGGTCAACAAAGAATTCACCAAAGTTTCTTTCATACATCTTAGCCTTTTTAGCGTCAACTAAGCAAACCAAAGAATTTACATTCTCCTGTAATCCTGTTTCAGCAACAGCCTTAATAATGTCGGATAATTTACCAACACCAGATGGTTCAATCAAAATACGATCTGGATTATATGTATCAACAATAGTCTTTAAACTTTTAGAGAAATCTCCAACTAAAGAACAACAAATACAGCCTTGAGATAATTCACGAATCTCAATCTTAGTATCCTTTAGGATATCTGTATCTACAGATACCTCGCCATATTCATTTTCGATTAAAACGACCTTTTCATCCTTAAGCTTAGTCTTTAATAATCTTTCAATAAAAGTTGTTTTACCAGCGCCTAAAAAGCCTGATACAATGTCAATCTTTAACATTTTCATTACCTCTTTTCTACATTTTGATATTATACTCTTTTTTTATTGTTAAAACAATAAATAAGGGAATCCTTTGGATCCCCTTCCATTTTAAGCAGCTTTCGATTGTCTTTTCTTTCTTTCTTCATAAAGCTGACGAATTCTCTTAATATTACGAATACATTCAGCAGCCTTAGCACCTTCACCGATTGCCTTATAATATTGTAATGCAGCAGCATAGTTCTTTCTCTTTAATAATCTATCTGCAGCAGTCTTAAGCTTCTGTCTAGCTCTTTCCTTAGAAGCCTCAGATGTATAGGATTCACTTAATACCTTACAGTATAAGTCATAGCCTTCCTTTGTTCTTCTTAGCTTAGAATCAAATGCCCAAGAGGATTCATATAGATAACCTAGGTTATATAATGCATCTGGGTTTTTGAAATTAATTGCCATCTTTAAGTACTTTTCTGCGAATTCAAGATTCTTAGTCTGTGTATATAAGTAACCTAAATTATTACAAATGATACCCTGAGAGTCTTCATCTGTAGCACCTGCTACATTATTACCTTCTAGCGGTAAACAAATAGAATAATAATTGATTGCCTTATCGGAATCCAAAATAGATGCATAAGCATCTGCAATTCTTTCCTTAACCTCAAGGTCATGAATCCTAAATACCTTTAGCAATAAGCATAATGACCATACATAGTGCTCCTGAGAGAATAATACGAAGGATTGCTGACGAATTCTCTTACGATTAAATCTATTGACATGAACCTTATTATATCCACCAACAATGATTGCACAAATATCGTTAGCTAAAGCTTCAATCTGGTATCCTTCTACAATTTGGATTTCATTTAATCTATACTTATTCTGGTAAACAGATTTTGTTGCATAAACACAAATAATTTGACATCTGTTACCAGCAGTATTGAATTCGCGCGTGTAATAATCATAATCAAAATCATCAGAGATATGAAGAATGATTAAACCGCAGGAATCCTTAATATCCTTCATTAAGAATGGGTCTCTTTCTTCAGTTTTTTCAAATGCATGTACTTCAACATGCTTTTCCTCTAGGATTTCGGATAAATAATTTGCGTTTTCTTCATCCTGAGGTAAATAAACCAATGTTACATAATTCTTTCTCATTTTGTAACCCTCCAAGTACTATGTAATAGCAACACTACTTATTTTCTAGTATTATAACACACTTTTCTACTTTTTTACAATAAGCACATAGTTTTTTTTACTAGATTAGCACGAAAACAATTTTTTATTCGTCGTTTAACATAATTCCGCGTAAAAGTATTATAATACTTTATTTAAAAAAAATGATGCACATGCTATAATACCCTTGGTGATTCATTATGGAAAAAATAGGAAAAAATCATGAGAAATTTAAATTGATGAAGGATTATATTAAAAAATGCCCTTTAGGTATTACAATATCGGATGATCTGCAGGTATTATCTATTGCAGTAGAATATAATCTAGAAATTGATTTATTGTTATATGATTATGAAACAGAATATAAGGAAGATACAAAAGATTTATTAAATAAGCTAATAAATAAAGCGAATCAAGTCTATGAAATCTCTCATGCATCTTATTTGAGTCTAGCATTAAAGGAAAATCATGCAGGAATTATTGCTTTAATAAAGCTTAAGGAATATCAAAAAGAAAATTTTAAGGATTTTGATTTTATCATGGTATTAGATAGGCTTGAAATTCCAGGAAATATTGGAACCATTTATAGGACATTAGATTCAGCCAAATGTGATGGAGTTCTCCTAGTTGATCCTATATCCAAAATAAACAATGAAAAAATAACATCCTCTTCTAGAGGATGCAATTTAATCATTCCAACATTATCTATGTCTTACAATGAAGCACAAGAATTTATTAAGGAATATAAATTCAATGCC
Source organism: Anaeroplasma sp. (assembly GCF_034179385.1). Taxonomy (NCBI): domain Bacteria; kingdom Bacillati; phylum Mycoplasmatota; class Mollicutes; order Anaeroplasmatales; family Anaeroplasmataceae; genus Anaeroplasma; species Anaeroplasma sp. The sequence goes on along the minus strand of NZ_JAXFPY010000077.1, from coordinate 55,164 downwards.
TATTTAGGCGAACCTAAGCTTGGCTTAAATTATCAAGAATATGATTATGATGAAAAGGTAGCCATCGTTGTTGGTAATGAAAGATTTGGAATTAACCCAGATTGGTATAATCATAAAAATAAAAAGGTTTATATACCGATGGATGGATGCCAAAATTCATTGAATGTGGGTGTTGCCGCAAGTATACTTGCGTATGAGGTTTATATGAAAAAGAGAAGGCGTTAGCTTCTCTTTTATTTTAAAAAAGGGAATCCAAAAGGATTCTGATTATTTAAAAATAGTTGAGTAATATACTAGCTTTAAAATTAAAAGATGTATAATTATTTATAATTCCTAATTTGCACAGGGTTGGTACTAAATGGCTTAGAAGGAAAAGAAAAAAATTATAAAGTAAATGAGTAATGGTTTCTAGGAAAAAAAGATGTTATGCAACTACCTCCTCGTAAGGTACAACATAACATCTTTTTCAATTTCTTTAAATTATAAGGTGGCCACCTACCAAACTACCTCAGTTTAGAAAGAGCCGCTAAAGGACTATCATAGCAAGCTTATATAGATAATTCAAATACTTAGGAAATGCTATTTCTAGCATTCCTTAAGATTTTATTTTATATCAATTTTATAATCATTCAAAATGATTAATCTTTGCAAATCACAATCATATGCGATAAATATACATTCATATTGTCCACTTAATGGGGGAATGTTATATTCATTACTTGTAATATTAAAGAATACGAAGTATTCAAAAATTTCAGATTCATATTGAATATTCAATGGTAACAAACTTTTAATTTCAGGTTGTAATTCTTTTTGCCACAATTGATTGTTTTCAACTTCTTGCTCGAACATATCTTTACTTTCACTATTAAGAATTTTTAAGTAACTTATATCGTATAAATCTAATTTATTTGTTGCCACTTTAATATCGCGAGGAATTTCGAAATTGATTTTTTCTTCAATAATTGACACCTCATTAACATCATATGAAACGACACTATTAAAAATAAATCTATATGAACCAAAAATTATTAGTAATGGTAAACAAATAAATGAAACAATAAAATTCTTTTTGTATTTTTGCGTGCTATTTTTAAGTTTGAATCCAATTAAAATTGATAAAATTCCTATTGGAATAAATAACAGCATCACCCAAGAATATCTTATTATCCCCGCAACGCCAAATATATTTGCCTCACCAATCATACTTGCGATCGAAAAAGAAACTATTGGAGAAATCAAAGTTGTCCAGAATAATATATTACCTAAAATTCTTTTTTTGTTCATATGCTTTTCCCTTTCTAATAAACTGGTTGTAACTCAGAAACGGGACTAGAATCACCTGTTGTTACAAACTTATAAATCCAGCAAATTGCTGCAACTAGACAGCCAGTATTTACGCTACAGTAAAGCCATCTGTTCTAGTCATACCATTTCCTAAATCGATATTCCTGCAAAGGCATATAACATTCCAGATTGTCCTTGTGTATATGTAACATAAGAAGAAAATCCAATTCTTCCCCAAAAAACTAGTAGCGACATCCGACGAAGTACCCCAGCCCGCAGATGTTCTTAATTCATATCCAAACAAATTAAGTCCACTGAATTTTGATGATAATGTTTTTGAAATTGGTTTGACTGCATTACCCCTTATTCTGTTTCCAGCTGACCCACCTAAAGAAATCGATGAAATAGTAATTGAACCGCCAGAAGAAACGGGTCTTTGTTTGTAATTCACTGAATCATTTCTCCAGTACGCATATAAATTTAATCCAATAATACTCGATGAATCTAGGTATTCTATAGAGCCTGGTGTAATAAATCTCAATAATACAGGATTATAAAATCTACTCTTTAGATAATATAATTCTATATCCGTATCATAATAATATCCTTTGTATCTAAAATTAGATATTACAGATCCTGTTTGATTTATAATGTTACCAAAGGCGTCATAATCAAATTTAGATACTATTACACCACTATTATTTAAGATACCTATGATATTACCTAATACATCTCTTATATAGAAGAATATAGTATTATTCTCTTTATATCCATACAACTGATTATTCTCATCATAAAAACAATCTATTATGTATAAGCCTTACTATAGTTTTTAATGAACCTATGTTATGGGTAATTGCCTCTTGGTAATTCTTTAATCCTTGATTTATAGTTACAGACATAATATTCACTTCTTTCTATAGTATTATTTATTTAATGATACCATCGAAATTGAAATAAATAAATATTATTACTTAAATAATAGTTAGAAAAAGGAAATCTTCGCAACGAGATTTCCTTTTTCTTGCTTATCTTACAATATCTCCTGGCTTACAGGATGCAATATTTACTAATTCTAGGTATGTATCTAAAGAATCCGATCCACATAGCAGCATACCATGAGATTCTTCTCCTCTAAGCTTAATTGCCTTAAGGTTCTTTACTACAATTACCTTTTTGCCAACTAATTCCTCAGGCTTATAGAATTTAGCAATACCAGATACAATTTGTCTAACCTCAGTGCCGATATTAACCTTAAATACTAATAGCTTATCCGCCTTTGGATGCTTCTTAGCCTCTAGGATTTCACCAACAACTAAATCAAGCTTTTCAAAATCATCAATGGTGATTTCTTCCTTTTCTTTCTTGATCTCTTCTAAAGCTTTTGCTTCTCTTTCCTTTTTCTTTGCCTCATCACGAGCTAATACCTTATCCATTACCTCTTTGACATCTAATCTTTGGAATAGGATATCACATTTAGAAACATTGTAGGAATCTACTAAGCCAAAGGTCAAATCGGATAAATTCGTTTTGTTTGTCCCTAAGGCATTATATACCTTAGCTGCAGTTTCAGGGATTGCAGGCTCTAAAATGATAGTGCCTAAACGGATGGCTTCAAGTAGATTATATAATACATTCTTTAATACATTCTTCTTCGTCTCATCCTTAGCCAATACCCAAGGCTGTGTCTCATCAATATATTTATTGGCACTTCTTAATGCCTTCATTGCCTCTTCTAGTGCATCAGCTACCTTAAATTGATCCATTAATTCATGGTATTTAGAGTATGCTTCCTTGAAGGAATCCTCTAGTAGAGAATCAAATTCTGTAGCATCTCCCTTTACAATTGCCTCATCACCAAAATATTTTTTAACCATCGCAATAGTTCTAGAAACTAAATTACCATAGGTATTTGCTAAATCGGAATTGCTTCTTTCACAAACGAGTTCAAAGGTTAAATTACCATCCTGTGCAAATGGAATTTCATGTAATACATAATATCTTACTGCATCTACACCAAAGGTATCTACAAGCTCATCCGCATAGATTACATTACCTGTATGCTTGCTCATCTTTTGATGATTCATCAATACCCATGGATGACCAAATACCTGTTTAGGTAGTGGTACATCTAATGCCATTAGCATAATTGGCCAATAAATCGTATGGAATCTTAGAATATCCTTGCCAATTAAATGAATATCTGCAGGCCAGTATTTCTTATATAATTCTTGATGATTACCTAAAACATCATAGCCTAAGCCTGTAATATAGTTGATTAATGCATCAATCCATACATAAATAACATGCTTAGGGTCAGAGATTACAGGGATACCCCACTTATAGGATGTTCTTGAAACACATAAATCAGGAATAGGGTTGCTTAAGAAATTCTTAATCATCTCATTCTTTCTTGCCTCTGGCTCAATAAATTTTGGATTTTCATTGATATAATTTAATAATCTTTCTCTATATGGCTCAAGCTTTAGGAAATAGCATTCCTCTTGATTCTTAGCTACCTTTGCACCACAATCTGGGCAGCATCCATCCTTTAGGTCCTTTTCTGTGAAATAGGATTCACAGTTTACGCAATAATATCCTTCATAGGTACCCTTATAAATATCACCTTGCTTTAATAGCTTATCAAAGGCTAAAGCAACCTGCTTTTCATGGTATTCATCTGTTGTACGAATGAAATGATCATATTTTACATTCATTAAATCATAGGTGTCTTTCAATTCCTTAGAAACCTTATCGACATGGCTCTTTGGCGAAACTCCTAGGCTTAATGCCTTTTGTTCAATCTTTTGACCATGCTCGTCCGTTCCTGTTTGAAACCAAGTATCATAGCCATCCTTCTTTTTATATCTTACGATGGCATCTGCTAAAATAGCTTCATATACATTACCAATATGTGGCTTTGAGGATGTATATGCAATTGCTGTTGTTAAATAAAATTTTTTGTTTTCACTCATGTTTTTTTTCCTCCTAAATTTAAAAAAAACCGTCCTTAAAAAATCTTAAGGACGGAATTATATCCGTGGTACCAACCTTGCTTCGCTGAAATTTCAGCCTATTTTCAAAAGCTATCACTTTCTATCGCTGTAACAGGCGAATCCTGTTGCTAGCTAATGATTCACTAGCACAACTCCAAGACCATGTTCATAAATTTCATCTTATATCTTTCCACCAACAGATACTCTCTTTAAAGAATTCATTTACTACTCTTCTTTTCTTAGTTTTTCTATATACGCTACTATTATAACCGAATTGTATGAAAAATCAAGAAAAAAGGATGGCAAAAGCCATCCCCTCTATTGTAATTTTGTTAAGAACTTCTTTAATGCTTTACCCTGCTTTAAAATCCAAGGTATTGTATTTTGAAGTAATCGCATCAATGGACCAGCAACTGCACATAGCATAATTAAGAACACTAAATGAGAAACAGGAAGTCTTGTAATTGTTCCTCCAGCAGTTTTAATATCGTTTGAGCTTACCTTGTAATCCGTAACAACGCCACCTAATACTAAATAGTTTTCTTCATTGATATGTGGGTCTAAATTAGAGGATGCATTATACCCATATTCTGTATAATATCCATCAATAATGTAATTACCCTCTTGAGCAACAGAAATATCTGGGCCATATACTGCATTGGATAAATCAGCACCACTACAAGTATAAAACATATTTAATGTTTCATCTATTTTACGATTTAATATATATTTTGTTGAAGATTCACCAACCATTAAGGTTAAATTTGAAATACGAATGTTTGAGAATGTGGAATCCTCATTCTTCGTTAAATAATTTGAGAATCCTAAATTGCCTATGTCAGCGAATGTAAAATCACTAATGAATTCACCATTCTTATAAAATTCCTTAGGCTTTGTTGATGTTTGTGGAGATAATGTATAAGCATTATTATCCGCATCATAAATTGTATAAAGAGTACCTGTGGCTTCTGGAACTACATAGGATGTATCACCAAAGATTGTCCAAATGGATTGACCTGTAGCTACAGAATCTAAATACATTTTTTTCCTCTTGCCATCCGTTGTAATGGTTGGCATAGATGCACGATATACTATTTCATCCCCAGAATCTGTTGTACCAACTAATTCTGTTCCATTTACAGAAACAACCAAGGTATCAGGGTCAACCGTAACTTTTATGCCATCCCTTTTTGAGAAAGAGGATGGAACATGATATTTCAAATCTTTATTTGTTATACCGTTGATGATATATTCATCTGATGAAACAGTTATCGTCGGTAAAATATTATATGTAACGACAGCTTCAGCTTCATTATAATTACCATATTTTACTTCAAAATTATATTTTTCATTTGACTTTGGTAATGTTATTTTTACATACTTGCCATTCGCTTTTAAATTACCTAGATTATCAACGGTTAGATTTAATTCATCAGAATATTCAATATTACCATATACTGAATATCCACCTACGTAAATATCGCCCTTATTTGAATAGCTTACATCTGGCATATATACCCTAGTATCTAAGATTATGCCCGTACCTGCAGCAAGTCCTATATCTGAAATTTTATAATAATATAATCCATCAACTTCAGCTGCAGAAACGGTCCAACCCTTACCACTAGAGGTTAAATTTACAACCTTTCCATCAACGACATAAGAGTCCTTACTAGACATGGAAATGGATGGGTATTTTGATAGATATTTTATATCTTGCTTGTTTGATTCATATTCTGCAAAGCTAACAATTGGTCTTAATTCTAAGAGTCTTGGAACAAATAATATTATGATAATAAACATAGAGTAACAGAAGCCACAAAGTAATTTATGAATCGTATTAAATGGTCTACAAACCTTGAATAATACCATCATACAGGTATGTGTTGCAGCAATTACAATAATTGTTCTTAAGGAAATAGAATTCAAATTTAATTCGTTTGCTAATAAGAATACAATAGCAGAAATAATTAAGATTACTAATGCACCAGGAAGTGATTCTCTAATGACATTTGCAAGGAATCTACCCTTAACTGGTCTATTATTAGGCTCATTAACTAAGATTAAGGATGGAATACCAATAGCGAAGGCTTCAATAATAATTAATTGTGATGTAGAAATTGGATAATCTCCAGTAATCAAAGCTTCAATAGCTAAGAATAAAGAGAATATCGTTTTAGTTAGGAATAATGCAGCAACCTTTGCAACATTATTAATAACTCTTCTACCCTCAGCAACAACGCTAGGCATAGAATCAAAATTCGAATCCAGTAAAACTAAGTGAGAGCAGCTTCTTACTGCTTGAGAGCCTGATGCAACGGCAATGGAGCAGTCTGCTTCCTTTAGGGCTAAAATATCGTTAACACCATCACCCGTCATGGCAACGGTCTTACCCAAGTCCTTTAAAGTTTTAATGATTAATTTCTTTTGTTCTGGAGATACTCTACCAAATACGGTAGTACCCTTTCTTACCTCATTGATGACATCAGAATCGCTCTTTCCATCTAAGGAAACAAATCTTTCAGCACCATCAACACCTGCTCTTGCGGCAATCTTAGATACGGTAATTGGGTTATCACCAGAAATAACTCTTACCTCAACTCCAGAATCCTTAAAATACTTAATAGTATTAATTGCATCTGGACGAATATTATCCTCAATTAAAATCATAGATAGGATTTCAATTGGACCCTCAGGCATCTCTGTACCTGTAATTGTGCCTTCCTTATGTGCTAAACATAATACACGGTATCCTAAGGCTGCATATTTATTAACATCCTTTTCTACTCTTTTATAATCTTCCTTTAAAACAAATTCAGGTGCACCAAGTGCGAATGTACCATATTTATCGAAGGTAACTGCCTGGAATTTTCTTGAGGAAGAAAATGGAATTGTTGCTGTATGTCTAATTCTCTTTCCAAGACCAAATTTTTCCTTTAGGGCTTGGCTTGTCATATTTCTATCCTGTAATGCGTTAAGCATTGCAGAAACAATATTTCTGGTTGCAAGACCATGAACATTATTATAATCAATAACATTCTTTACAACCATTGTACCATCGGTAATCGTACCTGTTTTATCCAAGCAAATACAGTTTACACGTGCAAGCATTTCTACACAATAAACGTCTTGTACTAATACATTTCTTTGGCCTAATTTTATTACACCAATATATAGGGCAATCGTTGACATTAGGAATAATCCGGATGGAATCATACCAATCATAGCACCCGCTGTTTTTCTTACAATTTCTTGCATCTCTGTGCTATAAATTGCTGGGTGAAGGCTTGAATACATTCTCCAGAATAGTAAAGCACCACAAATGACTACAGGGAAAGCCATGAATTTAATAATCTTATTTAAAGAACCATATAAATCGGATTTTGGAGCCTTATATTGCTTCGCTTGGCTTGCAAGCTTTTCAATATAATTATCCTTACCAATCTTATCTACTCTTGCACTACATTTACCAGATACTACATAAGAACCTGAAAATAATTGATCTCCAGGCTTCTTTAAAATGGCATCCGATTCACCCGTAAGTAAGGATTCATTAACCTCAATTGCACCTTCAAGTACAATAGAGTCTGCACAAATTTGTCTACCATTTTCTAGTAATAAACAATCATCTAATACAACATCCTCAATAGGAATTTCATGTACTACACCACTTCTTTTAACGAAGGCTGTAGGTGCATTCATTAAGGATAGCTTATCAATCATATTCTTAGCATTAATTTCTTGGATAATACCAATGATGATGTTACATGAAACCATAAGCAAGAATACAAAGTCTGTAATAGGGGCATTTTGCCAAATTAAGATTCCAGCAATAACAAAGATTAAAATATTAAAGAAGGTGAATAGATTATGCATAATGATTCTAAATACGCTACGATTCGACTTTGTTTTTGTTCTATTCGTAAGCTCATCAATCATACGCTGTTCTGCTATTTCATCTGTTAAACCAATCTCTGGGTCAATTTTATATCTTACCAAAGTAGAAGTATTCTTTCTTAATTGTCTTCTTCTTTTTGCGATTTGCTTTTCTCTTAGCTTTTCAGCTTTTTTTCTTTCCTTTTCTTCTTTAGTAGCAACCTTTCTTGCTTTCTTTGGAGCTGGCATTTGTATTTCTTCTGCAACCGCTACAACATCTGTATCATCGCTTGCTACACCACCATCCATATCGGCACGAAGATCCTCATCGGAATGCTTTGCTAAATATTCCTTAAGCTCTTCTTCACTTAATTCATCTAAATTTGGATTTTTCAAATGAAGCGCCTCCCTTCTTTACTGCTAAATCTACAATTTCTTTGATTCTTTCGTTGTTTTCTTGCAAATATAAATATCCAATTAATGCCTCAAAGCCTGTAGCATCTAAATAATCCTGAATATTCATATTTTTTCTTGAGGTATGCACATGGGAATTTCTTCCCCTTTTAAATATATTTATTTCCTCTTCGGTTAGAAATTCTATTTCTAAGAGGTAATGCATTAAGCATGCTTGGGCATTACCACTTGTAAATTTAATTACTCTTTTGTGAAGGTCATTTACCTTACTATAGCCTAAGGAAATTACATATTCGCGAATATATATTTCATAAACTGCATCTCCCATATAGGCTAGGGAAAGCCCATTTAGCTGCTTATAGTCCATCTTAAACTAACTTCCATTCAACAAGCTTTGCTCTTGCAGTATCTGCCTTTTCAAAGTCTTTATTTAATCTAGCTTCCTGCCATTCCTTATAAACAGCAAGCTGTTCTTCTGTCATTTTATCTACAAATAGATTAATATGTAATACATCTAAGATAACTTCAAGTGTATGAAGCTTTAAAGCTAATGTGTCATAATCCTTTGCTCTTAAGGATGTATTCATAACCTTAACGATATTGTTGATTAGTGTTAATACATTTTGAACATTGAAATCATCATCCATGTATTTCTTAAATTCATCAATGAGAGAAGGATCAACCTCATCCTTTAATAAACCCTTATATTGTAATTCAAACAAGCACTGCTTATAGGCTCTAACCCATTTATCATATTCCTTAGCATATTGATTGAATAAATCCATAGAATATGGAATCATTTGTCTATATGGTGAGAATAAAATTAAGCATCTTAACACCATTCCATCATGGGTATTATCTATGTCTTTAACATAAATAACATTGCCTAAGGATTTAGACATCTTAACACCATTTAAATCTAATCTTCCTACATGAATCCAATATTTTGCTAAATGCGTGCCATAGGCAGCCTCTGCCTGGGCAATTTCATTTTCGTGGTGTGGGAATTTTAAATCCATTCCTCCACCATGAATATCGATAACATCACCAAATAGCTTGTGGTTCATGACAACACATTCTGTATGCCAACCAGGTCTACCACTACCAAATGGAGAATCCCACTTAATACCAACCTCAGTCTTTTTCCACAATGCGAAATCTAGTGGGTTTTCCTTTTTATCATCCACAGAAATTCTAGCACCACTATTTAATTCCTCGATTTGCTGATTCGATAAGCATCCATAATCTTTAATCTTAGATACTCTAAAGAATACATCTCCAGAAGAAACATAGGCATAGCCCTTTTGAATTAAATCCTCAATTAGCTCAATCATTTCATTGATGTAATCGGTCGCATGAGGGATTAAATCAGGCTTGCTAGAGCCCACTCTTTCTACAGAATCCCAGTAGGCATCCTCAAACATTTTAGCCACAACCTTTTCTGTAGTATTCTCAGAAATAGCCTTATTAATGATTTTATCATCTACATCGGTAATGTTTGATGCATAGGTTACATCATATCCACTAAAAGCTAAATATCTTCTTAGCATATCATAAAATATTACAGGTCTTGCGTTACCGATATGAATATACCCATATACGGTAGGACCACAAACATACATATTTACCTTATTTCCATTTATTGGTTTAAACTCTTCCACTTTATTCGTAAGAGAATTATAAAGAACTAACGCCATAATCTTAACTCCTTAATATAGCGGAAAAAGAGGTTACCCTCTATTCCTATGCTAAATATTGATTAACTAATTTTGCAATCTTCTCACTAAATACTGTTGTATCAAAGGTATCATCGTTTGCACATAATACATTCGATAGCTTCGTTGCACTATATACATTTGCACAAACATTAGATGCAACATAGAAAATCTTTTCATTGCCCTCATCATCTGTCTCTTTTTCAAGTGCATATACATTTATACCATTTGTCTTCTTAACATAACAAGAATCCTTGATAATGTTGATATGCTTATTTACACAGCCAACGAATCCTGCAACATAAGCAATCTTTGTAGAAAGCTTAGAAGAAGTAGCATCTGTATCTGTAGTTTGGCTATTTCCTGCCTTAACAGACACATCAGCAATTGCAGCACATTTTAAAACATTCATAGAGCCATTTAAATTTGCACCTACAAATCCACCAACAGTCAATGCGAACTTATTTAAGTTTGTAGTTGTTGTATCTCTATATAGTGTAATATCTGCAACTACATAAGAATCCGATACTAATCCTGAAGAACCTAAATCTCCAGCATAACCACCAACATATGCATATCCTTCGCTAGATGTATAGAATAATGTACCAGTGATTGTACCTTCTGCACTAGTGTCCTTTGCGGTATAGGTTAAATCCTCAACAGCCTTACCCTCTCCAGAAATAGAACCAGCAAATAAACCAGCACATACATTTAATCTTACATATGGGAAATCCAAGGAAACATTTGTTGCATGAACATTTGTAAAGCATGAATCTATTGCCTTACCTACAACTCCACCAACATTTAAGACTGCACTTGAATTACCCTTTACAGAAATATTTACATTATCAATGGTAATATTAGCAAATTCAGTGTTTGTTGCAGTACCAACTAAAATACCAATATTTGCACTACTACGGCCTGTAGAATAATCACCATTGATGATTTCAATTCCGTTACCCTCTGGATCTCTCATGTTTTCAAGGTATTTTTCATCGCTACCAACAACAACTAAATTCTTAATAGTTGCACCATTGGTATAGCTAAATAAGCCAAAGTTAGATGTGGAAAACTTAAAATTAGAAATTGTATAACCCTGACCATCAAATGTACCAGTGAAGGCCTTAGACTCTGATGTGAACATACCAGAAATCTCATCGCCTTCAAAATCGATATTATTCATCAATGTATAATCTCCATCAGGATCATCTACCATTCCCAAGAAATCATCCTTTGTCTTGATTTCCTTTGCGTTATCGTTAGATGTAGCAAAAACCCATGTATCTAGTAATTCTTCTGCTTCATTGAATGTAACATAGAAGCGGAAGGAATATTTTGTATCCTTTGTTAAGGATGTGAAGGTTACTGTAGATGATGTATAAATATTATTTGTGAAGGAACATGTCTTGTCCTGAGATAAATAATCACCTACATGATCTTCTGCTTCCTCACTATAGCCATAAAGCTTAATATGAGGAACTGCCTTTTTAGACTCTAAATTGCCATTATTATCAGCAAAAGTTAAATTAAAAGTAATTGATGTAGCCGTCGCGGTTACACTCTTATCTACCTCAACCCCTGCAGATGCATTACCGCAGGATGCAAGTACAAACGCTAGGATAAATGCGAAAGCTATTGTTATGAATCCAGTTAATTTTTTCATTATTTATTACCTCAACTATCAAATTTCAAGTATAGATACTTGTATATACTATCATATTATACCCTAAAAGGGTACAATATACAACGAAAAATCAACAGGAAATTGATGTACAAAATAGAGGTATTGTACTATATTTTGGTTTCAAATTGACTTTTACATGTCTGAATAATATAATTATATTATTATGTTTTAAGGGGGTAAAATCCATGTTAAGGCTAGGCTTAGATGTAGGTTCTACTACAATTAAATGTGTTGTTTTAGATGAAAAGGACAATATCCTTTATAAAGATTACAAAAGACATTATTCCCATATTAAGGATAATATCATTGAAAAGCTTACAGAATTAAAACAAAATAAAATCATTGGCGATGAGGTAATGCTTGCTATATCCGGTTCTGCAGGAATGGGTATGGCAGAGGGTGCAAATATCCCCTTTGTCCAAGAGGTTTACGCAACTAGAATTGCAGCAAATAAGCTTATTCCTGGTACCGATTGTATCATCGAGCTTGGTGGGGAGGATGCAAAAATTCTTTTCCTAACGGATGGTATGGAGGTTAGAATGAATGGCTCCTGTGCTGGTGGTACTGGTGCATTCATTGACCAAATGGCTACACTATTAAATGTCGATATCACAGAAATTAATGGGCTTGCTATGAATCATCAAAAGCTATATTCTATCGCATCAAGATGTGGTGTTTTTGCAAAATCGGATATTCAGCCCCTATTAAATCAGGGTGCATCAAAATCGGATATTGCAGCCTCCATTTTCTATGCTGTAGTGAACCAAACCATTGGTGGGTTGGCACAGGGTAGAGAAATTGAGGGGAAGGTTGCCTATTTAGGCGGACCATTAACCTTTTTATCTGAGCTTAAGGAAGCTTTTGATAAAACGTTGAATACCAAAGGTATTTGTCCTGAAAATTCCTTATATTATGTATCTATGGGTGCAGCATTTTGTGCTAAAGAACCTATCCATATAAATGATGCGTTAAAGAGATTAGTTGAATTCTCAAATAAAGCAACCTATGCTTATAATTCTCCTCTTTTTGAAAATGAAGAGGAATATAATAAATTCTTAGAAAGACATAATAAAGCAAGAGTGGAGACTCTTCCTTTAGATAATTATACTGGAAACCTATATTTAGGTATCGATTCTGGTTCTACCACTTTAAAATTTGTATTGGTCGATGAGGATGGAAATATAAGATTTGAATCCTATCAACCAAATAAGGGGAATCCTGTATCCGTAATCAAAGATATATTTACAAATCTATATGAAAAATATCCAAATATACATATTAAAGCAAGTGCTTCTACCGGATATGGAGAGGATTTAGCTAAGAATGCATTTAAGCTTGATGGTGGTCTAGTAGAAACTATGGCCCACTATATGGCTGCTAAAAAATTCATGCCCAATGTCGATTTTATTATCGATATTGGAGGACAGGATATTAAATGCTTTAAAATTGAGCATAATACGATTTCAAATATATTCTTAAATGAGGCTTGCTCCTCAGGATGTGGATCCTTCCTTCAAACATTCGCAAATGCATTAGGCTATAATATTGCAGATTTTGCAAAATTAGGCCTTATGGCAAAAAAGCCTGTAGACTTAGGGTCTAGATGTACTGTTTTTATGAATTCCTCTGTCAAGCAAGCACAAAAGGATGGTGCCTCCATCGATAATATTTCAGCAGGCTTATCTATTTCTGTTGTAAAGAATGCCTTATATAAGGTTATTCGTGCAACCAGTAAGGAATCTTTAGGTGAGCATATTGTTGTACAGGGTGGTACATTCTTAAATAAAGCTGTACTTAGAGCCTTTGAAAGAGAACTAGATTTAGAGGTTGTATGCCCAAATATAGCTGGCTTAATGGGGGCTTATGGTGCAGCATTATATGCGAAAGGATTAAACGTTTTAAATACTTCTACCATTACCAAGGAAGAATTATTTGCCTTTAAGCATGAGGTTAGAAACGTTCAATGCCAAGGCTGTAATAATCACTGTCTTCTTACGATTAATGCTTTTGCAAATAACCCAAATAAATTTATTTCTGGTAATAAATGTGAAAAGCCTTTAGGAATAAAGGCTTCAAGAAAGGGTAAAAATATCTATGAGCTAAATAGAGAAATTCTATCTAGCCTAAAGCCAAAGGAAAACGCAAGACGTGGTACAATTGCAATCCCTTTAGTGTTAAATATGTATGAATTATTACCATTCTTCCATACCTTCTTTACAGAATTAGATTTTAAAGTAATACATTCAGGATTCTCTAGTGAAAAGCTATATTCTAAGGGGCAGCATACCATTCCATCGGATACGGTATGTTATCCTGCAAAGTTGGTTCATGGTCATATTGAAAAGCTTATTGATGAAGGAAATGATACCATCTTCTATCCTTGTCAATCCTATAATATTGATGAAGGCTTAGGTGATAATCATTACAATTGTCCAATTGTTGCCTATTATCCACAAAACATTGAAAATAATGTTGGAAAGATTAAAGATATTCATTTCATCGATGATTTTATTGCATTAGATGATAAGGAAATGTTTAAGGTTAAAATGAAAGAAATTTTAGATAAGCATTTCAAAAAGCTAAAGATTACGAAAAAAGAAATTTCTATCGCAACAGATAAGGCCTATAAGGCTTATAATGATTATTTAACTAAAATAAGATCTACTGCTGTTGAATATATTACAGAAGCAAGATCTATAGGTGCAGAAATCATTGTTTTAGCCGGAAGACCATATCACCAAGACCCACAGGTAAACCATGGAATTGATAAGCTTATTGCTGGAATGGGTGCTTATGTTGTATCTGAGGAATCTATATCTCATTTGACAAAAAAATTTAAGGTTGGTGTATTAAATCAATGGACCTACCATTCAAGATTATATTCTGCTGCAAAATATTGCACTCACGAGGATGATATGAATTTAGTTCAGCTTGTATCCTTCGGATGCGGTGTTGATGCAGTTACTACAGATGAATGTAAGGCAATACTTGAGGCAAAGGGTAAGATTTATACGCAAATCAAGATTGATGAGATCACAAATTTAGGTGCAGTAAAAATTAGACTAAGAAGCTTATTTGAGGCTTTGAAGCAAGAAAGGAAGAAAAGATAATGGAATCTATGGAAGAAAAAGAAATTGAATATCCTAAATTCAAGGAATCTATGGTTAAAACCCATACGATTTTAATTCCGAATATGCTTCCCATCCATATGTCTTTGTTTGAACAGGTACTTCTTCAATCTGGCTACAAGGTTGAAATTATGAGAAATGAAGGACCTGAGGTTGTTAGTGAGGGATTAAAATACGTTCATAATGATACCTGCTACCCTGCCTTACTCGTTATTGGTCAATTTATTGATAATTTAAATCATAGGAATGATTTAGATAAGGTTGTATGCCTAATCACACAAACCGGTGGTGGATGTAGAGCATCCAATTATCTACATTTATTAAGAAAAGCCTTAATTAAGGCAGGCTATGGCTATATTCCTGTAGTTTCTTTAAATATGAGTAATCTAGAAAAGGATTCAGGATTTAAATATACACCAAAGCTAATTTTCAAATTAGCTGCAGCCTTAACCTATGGCGATTTAATTATGTATTTAAATAATAAATGTAGAACCTATGAAATAAAAAAGGGTGAAACAGAAAGGCTAACAAAACACTGGGTTAAGGAATTATCGAATCAATTCGCAAACGGTAAGGGTACAAGCTATAATGCTCAAAAAAAGAATTGTTATGCCATCGCTAAATCCTATGATCAACTTGATTTAGATTTATCTCATAAAAAGCCAAAGGTAGGAATTGTAGGCGAAATCTACATCAAATATGCGGCCTTAGGTAATAATCATTTAGAGGACTTCTTAGTAAGCCAGGATGCAGAGGCAATGGTTCCTGGTTTATATGGATTTATGCTATACTGCTTTTGGAATAATATTTATGATACAGAAATCTATGGCAGATGGAAAAAGAAAGCTTTAATCACAAAATTCCTGCTTTGGTTTATGCAAAGAAGAGAAAAGATTATGATTAAATCCATGGAAAAAACCAAATTCACTCCAATGAAGCTATTTAGAGAAACAAAGGAAATGAGTGAGGGGGTCATTCACCATGGCACTAAGATGGGTGAAGGATGGCTACTCACTGCAGAAATGATGGAGCTTCAAGAAATTGGCTATGAAAATATCATTTGTGCACAGCCCTTTGGCTGTCTTCCGAACCACATTTGTGGTAAGGGTGTAATGAAAAAAATTAAATCCTTACATCCAGATGCAAATATTGTTGCTATTGACTATGACCCTAGTGCTACAAAGGTCAACCAAGAAAATCGTATTAAGCTAATGCTTGAGATTGCAAAAGAAAGAATTAAGGATGATGAAAAGGCGGAGCTTTAAAAGCACCGCCTTTTACTTATTTTTACCGCTATTTTTCCTTCATATAGCTTATTATCTATTACAAAAAAAATTCAAATTAACCAAAAACTTTATTATATAAATCTAATCCATATGCTGTTTTTTCAGGCATTCCCTTTAAAATTCTATAGGATCTAGATCCATCCTCTTTTCTTTCTGCAACTAAGAATTCAACCTTCTTATCCAGAAAATATTTAGATGCAAAGGTATATAAATGAGATACAGAGAAAACCTCGTGGGAGTGAGAAATTAATGCATCTACAATTTGGTTATTAATCTCAGAGCCCTCACGCTCATTTGTCGATGAGAAGGATTCATTAAATAGAATTAGAGAATATTTATCTATATGATCTATGATTTCACTAATTCTCTTTAGCTCCTCATCTAGTTTACCACTTTTAATCTTCTTATCCTCTTCCTTTTTAAAGTGTGTGTAAATACCACTTCTTATTGGGAATTTAAATTCCTTAGCTGGAACGAGCATTCCAGCTTGGCCCATCAAGGTTGCCTGGCCGAAGCTTCTTAGGAAGGTTGTCTTACCTCCACTATTCGCACCAGTAATAATATGTAGATGAATATCTTGGGCTAAATTGGAATTTGAGGTTACCTCTCTTTTCTTTTTCGATACTAAAGCTAAATCATATAATTCATTCCATTCTCTATCATAGGAATTCATTTCTAATACATTTGGAATAGAATATGGCATATGAGCTAAGTTTAATTCATAAGCTAAATTTAGATTGCCAACATAAAAGGCAAGCTCACTCATAAGCATATTGAAATAGCCATCGAGATGGTTATCTGCAATAGCTAAGGCATTGGCTGCATGAACAAGCGCTAGATTCTTTCTATTTTCCAAATCCTTTTTTGCAACGCTATCATCCTCTTTAACCTTATAGATTGGAGCTCTACTAAATAAAGTGGATTTATATTTCTTTTCATTTTCTACATGCCTTAGGGTATAATTGATACCATTTAAATGTGCACCTAGGGTTGCAGAAATCAAATAATCATCTCGGTTATTCAATTCCTTAACTAGGGCATCTACCTTAGCTAAATATTCATTAGATAATTCTTCCTTTAAATCCTTAAATAAATTGATAAATCCCATCGATTTAAATTTATCACTATGCTTATCTGCAATTTCTCTTAAGCCCTTTAATCCTTCAATAAAATAGGATAGGTGATCCAGTGCGGATACATAGGTATTTGATAAGGAGCCAGAGCCTGAACCAAACCAATATTTTTTTATTTTATTTAATGTATCTACACAAATTTGATATAAATTTCTAACAATTTCAGGGTTATCTAAGGAATCCTTTAAAACCTCCTGGCGATACTTGATTTCCTCTAAATCAAGTAATGGACTTGCAAGAGATTTCTTTAAAACGTTATGAATTAACGCATCCGAATCCGATGCATATTTTAAAACAGATTCTATTTCTAAATCATCTAATGTAACTATAGAATTATACATTCCATTATCATCTAAAACAAAATTCTTATCCTTAAACATTAAATATGCTTTCATTTGGCAAGCCTCCTCTCTAAGTCTTCCTTAGATAGTCCATACTTCTTCGCGATATCCATCGCAAAGGCTCTACCATCTGGGGCTTTCCTTACAATTTTAAAGGTTCTTGTGTGATCCTCTTCTCCCATAACCTCAGTCATTAGACTTACCTCGTGGCTACTTAGGGTTGCAAGCTCATCTAAGAAGGTAACTACAATCGCGATTGCACCTAAATCCTCTAAATACTTCATCATGTGAACCCCTAGCTTTACTGCATCCTCTACTGTAGTTGAGGCAAAGATTTCGTTAATTAAAATAACACTATCCTTTGTTGCAGAGCTTTTTAGCTCATATAATCTTTCAAGCTCATCCTCAAGCTTACCATTTAAGGTTTCAATGGATTCTTCAACCTCAAAATGCGTCAATACCTGATCAATTAAATAGATACATGCATCACTTCCAGGAATATCTAAGCCTACGGAGGCTAAATAATGAGCCTGCCCAAAGGCTCTAGCGAAGGTGGTTTTACCACCTTGGTTTGGACCTGTAATAACCAAAATATGCTCAGGAGAATCTAATCTTATACTATTAGGTACAACATGACCAGATAAATTAAATGCCAGCATACAATCATAAAAATCATTGATATACATATGACCTTTATCTAAGGTAACCTTAGGAATTGTAAAGCTCATTCCATTATTTCTTATCATTTCTGTGATTTCATACCAGGATAAATAGAACTGAATTTCCTTAGAAAATCTTAATAATACCTTATTATCAAAATCCTTAAATTCTGTACAAAATTTTTCAAGCTCTTTAAATTCCTCATGATAAACCTTAGCCATCATAGCCATAATATTATTTTCCATATTGACATTATATGGCTCAGGCTTTAGCTTTGGTAATGGTTTGCCCTTTCCTTCCTGATGAAATTTATCAAATAAAGCTGTAATCTCATCCGTTAAGCATTTTTCATCGTTGTATTTAAAAAGGCTAATCGAGGTTCCCTTAATATATAAATTATATTGAATTTTATTAAATATTTCCTTAACTCTTGTAACCTCATTCTTTAACCTTATAAAGAATGGATCTTTTGCATATTCACTTATATATTTCTTAAATGAAACTAATCCCTTTGATTCAATTTGCATAGAATCAAGCTTTAAAATTAAATCATCTATAGCACATACATATACATAGGCTGATTCTAATAGCTCTCCTCGAACCAAATAATTCTTTTCCTTTTCCAGTCTTTTTGGAAGGCCTCCTCTAATATTATCCATCTTTCTTTTTAAATATCCTGTTTTTAAAGAAAAAGTGGTAAATAAAGAACGAACATCCTCCTTAAGTAAATCCTTTAAAATGGATTGTCTATAAGAAATAACCTCTAAATTCTTTAAAGGAGTATAGAAAAAGCCTTTTAAATCATATTCATATTTTTCTTGAAATATATAGCCAAAAAGCTGATCTAAATGTAGATCCTTTAAGCTTTTAGGGGCTATTTCATTTACCTTTTCCTCTAATTCTATAGAAGGAAACAAACAGCTATAAAATTCCATTGGCATCACCTTTCCATTTGAATTGGTTTTTCAACAACTAAGCCTGGCTTACCATTTTTAATTGCCTTAACTAAAAATACATTTGAATACTTTTTTTCCTTATCAAAAACAAATTTAATAATCTTAGGAATCAAGTGCTTACGTCTTAATTCCATTAAGACCTCATCTAATCTTTGGGATAAAAACAAGAAATAAAGTGTACCATTATCCTTTAAATTTCTTTCAATAGAATCCACTAATAGCTTTAGAGTTAATTCTCCTTCATGCTTAGCGATTGCTTTAAAATTATTTAAGCCCTTATTATCCTCTTTTGTTTTGAAATAAGGAGGGTTACATATAATTACATCGACTGGATCATTTTTATAAGTAATAATATCTCCACAAATGATTTCTGCATTCTCAATATGATTTAATTCCATATTTCTTTTAGCTAAGGCAACACCCTCAGGGTTTATTTCAAGACCAATTAATTTCTTTGGGTGAAATAAATTAGCATAGAGTAATAGTGCACCCTGATTTGTTCCCATATCTAATACAGTATCATTTCTATAAATGTTTAAGAATTCACCTAAAACATAAGTATCTGTATTAATTCTTAGCATTGTATCATCCTGATATAGTTCAATTTCTGGATGATTTGGTAAATAATCCTTTGTAATCATAACATCCTCTTTTAAAACAGTATTCCTTAATATAATTTTAAGGCATAATGTCTTTTTTTTCAAACAATATAAAAAAAGCAATAAATTTATCCACTAAAATCTTCCTAATATTCTTATTACTAATATACTCGTTGTCTAATAGTGGCGAACTATCCGGAAACATTGAAATGGTTTCAAATTTATCACTAAACTTATTTAATAATTTTACTGCGGCATCCTTATTCACTAAATCATCTATAATATAATTATAAAAATTTTCTAAATCCTCTTGAGCGTATTTTTCCGATAATTTTATACTTATTATTCATTATCAATTAATCCTTTAATAAAAGAATTTAACTCTACTGCTCCTTCACTTCTTTTAGGATCATTAAGAGCTTCATTAAGTAAAATTGCAGTTTGAATTTTTGCAATTGTTTTTTCATATAATTCAACACTCATAAGGACCATGTCACTATATCCGTTTTTTGTAATGACGATAGGTGTATCACTTTCCTTACAAATTTTAGAAATATTAGCTATATTTTTCAATTCATTAATAGGTAATATTTTAGTTAAAATTTGCATAAAATTTCCTCCGTAAGTTAGTATATTTTTTATGGTATAATTATACCATAATTATTTCCTTTAACCTAATATAATAATCATGTAAACACAAGCTTAACATATAGAATTTAGAGTATAAATATGCTATAATATCATCATCTAGGAGTTGATGAATATGAATGTAAAAATATTCCAACTTAATATGAACATTAGGCCTTATCGCTAAAATGCGGTAAGGCTTTTATTTTTGAGAAAAGGAAGGAAAAAATTAATGACTAAAACAAAAGAAATTACAATAATTGAAAAAGAATATTTTGATGATTTACAAAGAATTAAAGATGCTATTAGAACTAACCAAAATAAAGCAATAGTTGTTGTTAATAGTGCCATGATAATGACTTACTATGAAATAGGCACTATTATTAATCAAAGAAAGGTTTGGGGAAACAAATATATTGAAAGATTATCCAATGATTTAAAAGATTATGGCAAGGGATATTCAATAACAAATTTGAAGTATATGTCTCGTTTAGCAAGTGAATTTAATCCTTTTGAATTTAGTCAGCAACCTGCTACACAAATTCCTTGGTATACACTTTGTGAAATAATTATTAAATCAAAATCCAATGAAGAAATGTTGTGGTATATTAAAGAGACTCATAAAAATGGTTGGAGTAGAAGCATGGTGTTAAATCAAATAGCTATGAAGGCCTATGAATAAGCTTAATAAATCCTACAACTACTGAAGTAATTCCTTCTAAGGATTTAACTAATGAATTATTTAAGGATACCTATGTATTTGATTTTTTAGATAAAGAAAAAATAAAAGCAGAGAAAGATCTAAAAAATCAAATGATAGATAATATTATTAAGTTTTTACAAGAATTAGGTCCTGGTTTCACCTTAGCAGGTAAGGAATATAAATGAACAACTCCTGCAGGTAAAGATTTCTATATTGATTTATTGATGTATCATACAACGATACATGCTTATGTAGTAATTGAAGTCAAGATAGTGAATTTGATCCTAAAGATATAGGACAATTGGTGTTTTATGTTAATGCAATAGATGATCTTGAAAAAATCGATGGTGATAATGATACTATAG
Source organism: Anaeroplasma sp. (assembly GCF_034179385.1). Lineage (NCBI taxonomy): Bacteria > Bacillati > Mycoplasmatota > Mollicutes > Anaeroplasmatales > Anaeroplasmataceae > Anaeroplasma > Anaeroplasma sp. The sequence continues at coordinate 33,394 of NZ_JAXFPY010000077.1, read as the reverse complement.
GATTACTACTATGTAAGGATGCAGATAAATATGTTGCTGAAACTACATTAAAGAAGAATCATTTATCACTAGGTATATCTAAATATAAGCTAATAGAGGAATTGCCGGAATATTTAGAAAGAAAACTAAAAGAAATAAAGGGATGACGAAATCATCCCAAATACTTCAAAAATTATATATCAAATCTATTATCACCTTTAATTAAATCTACAAGCTCTGTAAATTTAACTGCAAAATCAAGCATATCCTCACTAGATAATTCTAGCTTCTCGGTCATTTCATCATGAATATATTTTGCTGTAAAATAACCAACGGTTGTTCCATTTTTAATAGCAATAAATGTTGGCGATGGAATTCTTGGCATCATTGTATTTTCTACAACAGTATCACTTTGAATTCCAGTTTTTTCTGCGATATTAAAATATTCCATTCTGTGATCTAGGCTTGTACCTGTTCTTAAATCCCCCTGGCGTCCTAGCTCATTTTCATATTTTAAATCAAAATTATAGATTACATCTAGTCCTTTTTTCTTTGCTAGAGTATTTGCGTAAGGAACTATAATTTGAGCATTTTTACACCAAGCACCACCAAGTAATACAATACCTGTTTCAAGGTGCTCAAACATATTCATAAATTCATCATATGTTATTTCTTTAAAGACGTTATCGACATCTAAATTTGTATATTCTTCACTGTAAACCATATATTTTACTTCCGATTCTTATATTCTAAATAGTCCTTATATAGAGCTCTTCTATCCATATTAAAAAGCTTTGATGCTTCTTTAATAGCTTCATTTGGCTTATAGCCTAAATGAATCAATTCATCAATCTTTTCAAATGGATTACCATCCATAGAATTGGATTCCTTATAGCCTTCTACAATAAGAACCATTTCTCCTTTTAATCCCTCGATTTCTAATACATCCTCTATTGTGCCATTAATATATTCCTCAAAGGTTTTGGTCAATTCTCTTGCAAGACAAATATTTCTATTACCAAAAACCTCTAGCATATCCTCTAATGTATCCTTTATCCTATGAGGAGCCTCATAGAAAATAATCGTATGTGGGATATATTTTAATTCATTTAATTCAGACACTCTCTTTGTTTTTTTCGAATCTAAAAAGCCATAGAAGGTATATGGCATAGGAGCAAGACCTGAGGCAATTAAAGCACTAATTCCAGCAGAAGCACCGGGAATGGTTGAGATGGGAAGTCCTCTTTTTCTCGCTTCTGAAACAACCTTATAGCCAGGATCAGAAATGACAGGTAAGCCTGCATCAGAAATGAGTGCAATATTCATGCCATCCTCTACTTCCTTAACAATAGATAAAGTCTTTTCGTCTTGATTAAATTCATGATAGCTTTCAAGCTTAGTTTCTATATTATAATGCTTTAAAAGAACTATAGAATTTCTTGTGTCCTCTGCATATATTTTGTCTACAGATTTTAGTGTTTCTACAGCACGAAAGGAAAAATCTGATAGATTTCCTATAGGTGTTGCGACAAGATATAGAATGCCTTTCTTATGTTCAAAGCTTCTCGTTCTCATTAGTTTTTAATAATACGAATTGCCTTTTCTCTTAAATCACGCTCTGCGTAAACAATAGAGATTAATTCTCTTCTCTTTTCTGCACTAATTTCGAATACCTTTTGAATCTTTTCTAGGAATAATAATTCACTTGTATTATATAAATCATCTTCCATAGAAATGGTTACTAAATTTAAATATACAACATTTCTAACAACTTGATTTGCAGATTGGAAGAAATTAATTGTATTTTCAACTGTATCAGCTAAACGGAAGGAGAATTCATCCTTTACAGCATCAAGCTCTGCAATCATTTTTGTTAATACTCTTTTTTCTACATCTGTAGGCTCTCCATCGATATCTACCATGTAGATTGCTAAATCTAAGAATTTTAGCATTTCCTTCTTGTTTAATAAACTTAAAAACATAATACTCACTCCTTTGTAAAATTATATATTTTTAGAACCTCATCGGTCCAAATATTATCACTTTTATATACGTATAGAGGTGCTTCTATCCTTAAGCCATCAGGACTTCCATCCTTGATTCCCTCAATCAATATATGATTGACCTCCATACCCATTTTAGGATATACGAGCCTAAGCCTTTTAGGCTCTATATGATATTTATGAAATAATGCAAAGATTTCAGGTAGTCTTTCTGGTCTATGTACTAGCGCAAGCCTACCTCTTGTATTTAATAGGTTTGATGCTTCCCTTATGATATCCTCTAGGGTAGCTAATATTTCATGACGTGCAATAGCCTTACTATCGCTTGGATTGATTTGATGATTTCCAACCTTAAAGAAGGGTGGATTTACGGTTACACAATCAAATTTCGATTTTCCTATTTTATCTGAAATCCCAATTAAATTATCCTGTATAATTTCTATTTGATTCTCTAGATGATTTATTTTAACAGAATCTATGGCAAGCTTATAGGAATTTTCTTGTACCTCAACACCTATAATACTAGCCTTCGTTCTTAAGGATAAATATAGGGGAATGGGTGCATTACCTGTACATAGATCACATATTCTTTTGCATCTAGCTGTAATCGATACAAAATCGGATAAAAGCATAGAATCTATAGAAAAATTGAAGGAATCGGTATCTTGATATATTTTTATAAGCTCTCTACCGAGTAACTCATTCAAGACCACTGGCATCAAAATCTTCCTCTATTTCTTTCTTTTTCTTCTTATCCTTAGATGGAGTAAACTTTACCTCATCAAGCTTAAAATAGCCGAATTTATTATCCTCTCCAATGTATTTTACCTTTAGATTCTTATTTAATACATCGCAGGTTAATACCTTAGCCTCACCCTCAGGAGTAATGACGATATCTCCAATATCAGGAGCATCCTTTCTTAATTCTGTATAAAGCTCATTTTCGTAATTGATACAGCATAATAGCTTTCCACAATTACCACTAATCTTTACTGGGTTTAAGGATAAATTTTGGTTCTTAGCCATTTTTACAGAAACATTATCAAACTGGGTAATGAAGGTTTGGCAGCAAACAATTAATCCACATGGACCAATTCCACCAAAAACCTTAGCGCCATCTCTGCTTCCTACCTGACGAAGCTCAATTCTCGTATGGTAGATTTCAGCTAAGTCCTTAACTAATTCACGGAAATCCACTCTTCCTTCGCTTTCAAAATAGATAATAAGCTTCGCTTGATCTAGCGTATATTCTGCTTCTAGAACCTTCATTTCAAGATTTTCCTTTTTAGAAAATTCCTTAGTTCTTAAAACGACATCTGGCTCTAGTTCTTTATTTCTTTTATAATTTTTTAAATCCTCTTCTGTTGCAATTCTTACAACATCCTTTAGCTCTGGGATTTCCTCATTTGGATCTAGCTCAAAGGGTTCTCCTACACAGTAGCCCATTTCAATACCACGTATGGTATTAACAACTACTGGAGTTTTATCCTTTAAATCTAAATTGGAAACGCCAAAGAAATATCTTTTACCAAGAGGCTTAAATTGTACCTTGGTTACTTTCATATAATCACCATAAACCTTTAATATAATTATATATTATTTTACTAAAATATTTCAAATTAAATGAATTTTAATAATAGAGAATGAAATATATTTTTTGGTAAAACATTGTAGCTTAAATTTTTAGATAGAAGCAAGCATTCCTCTAAAGTGTCCTCTACCTTTTTTCCGTGCTTCTTAGAATATTCTATAATCTCTTCCTTAAGAGGAGATAAAATAGGATTCTCATAATGGAATAGGACATCCTCTAAAAATGTAATCGTAAAGTTTAGCAATATATTCATTCTTGCTACATCTTGGAATACATTGACATATTTTGTGAAAAACATAACTGCCATTTTTTCATTTTTAAGCTTAAGCATTTCTAAGAAGATTTCCTTTACTGCATGATAATCCTTAGATTGTTTTAGAAGCTTTTCAACCTCTAGTTTTAAATTTGCCTCTCTCTTATCATGATTGGGTTCATTTAAAGAACTATAGGAATTATCCTTCATTAGTTCTTCATTTAAATCCTTATCGATATTAAGTACAAAACCTAAGGCCTCATCAATATCATTGGTAAGTATGGATGCAAGTCTTGCATCTATACTAGATAGCCCCTCATCTTCTAATATTTTAATTTCCTTTTCCTTTGGAATGGATGGGAAATGCTCTAAGATACATCTCGATTGAATCGTATTCACTACATTCGGTAATTCCTTCGCTAAAAAGATACCTACGGTAGGTGTTTGATTGATAGGCTCCTCAATAAACTTAAGTAAGCTATTTTGGGCTGAGCTTGTTGCGGTATCTATACCATCAATAATATAGATTCTTGTGCCCTCAACTAGGCTTGTTTTAGCAAATTCATCCTGCAAATTTGTAATTTGCTCCTTTGAGATTTTACTTTTGTTTTGTTCTATACCAATATAATCCACATTCATATGATTATTATCTAATATAGTTTTACATACAGGGCAGGTTAAATCTCCTCCATTAGGGCAGTACAAAAGACAGGCTAAGGCATATGCCATTTCCTTTTTGCCCGTACCTTCCTCACCATAAAATAAATACGCATGGGACATACGGTTTTGGCTTTTGGCCATTTTTAACATATTAAAGATACCCATTTGATTTTCTACTGCTCTTTTAACGTTCATATTACACCTTTAATTTTAGATATTCTAAAACTTTATTTATACAATCCTTTGTAACTTCCTCTAAGGACTGATTTCCATCAATTCTTACAACTCTATCTGGATACATTTCCATTACCTTATGATAGCCATCATATACTCTTTTATGGAAATCCATCTCCTCTAAATCTAATCGGTCCTGCTTATCTCTTCCCGATAATCTTTTAAGTGCAACATCTGGTGTTACATCAATAAAGATAGTTAAATCCGGTAATTTCTCTAAAGCAAAGCTATTGGCCTTTAATACATTATCCATTCCAATACCTCTAGCATAGCCCTGATAAGCAAGACTAGAATCTAAAAATCTATCACATAAAACAATCTTTCCTTCATTTAGGGCTGGTATTACTCTTTCAGATAAATGCTGCATTCTTGCGGCAGCATAAAGTAAGGTTTCTGTTTCCGATGTCATTTCCTTATTGTTAATATCTAAAATAATATTTCTAATTTGCTCTGCAATTTTAATTCCGCCGGGCTCTCTTGTTGAAATATACTCAATTCCTAATTCATCAAATAAAGCCTTTATAGAATGAATTACTGTAGTCTTTCCACTACATTCTCCACCCTCAAAGGTAATAAAATTCTTAAGATTCATAATATCACTCCATATCAGGTTTTATTATACAATAAAAGTTTTTAAATTGAAAGAAAACAGTACGATTTGGTATCCATAAATTATTTGATTGCAAGGTTAAGGACGAAAAATGAAAAAGCTCTATCTTGCGATAGAGCCTAATCGAGTTCATTAAATTTTATGCGCCTCTCTTACGTAGTAAGAAATAGTATACACAGAAGCCTGCAACAGCTAATAATGTAATAGAACCAATAACGATTGCAACGATTGCGCCTGCAGGTAAACCGCCCTGAGGGGCTGCCTCAAGGAATAACGCATAAGTACTGAAGTGGTTTGTAGTGAATGTAATCTTGCCATTTTCATATGTAGCATTTACATCTACCTTTGCACCATTTTCATTAATGTAGTATACCTTAACATTCTGTCCTTCTGGTACATCGTATCTGAAGGATACCTTTGCCTCACCTGTAGAGAATGTAGCACCATCAAGCTCTAAATCTATAACGTAGGATGCACCATCAACCTTTGGAGTAGTCTTATTTACATAAAGCTTAACATCCTTACCAGCAATCTCTGCTACTGCTTTGTCGCTGAATTCAATCTTAACCTGACCAACAAAGAATGTTGCAGATGAATTCTTTTCATTAGCCTTATTGAATGTATCTGTAACTACTGCACCAGCCTTAGCCCCTTCCGTTGAAATATCTGCCTGTGATAAATCAGCTTCGCGGTATGCAACAATAGTTTGATAATTCTGTAACTGATAGTTATCCGATAATTCAACGCCAGTATTTAAAGTATCAAGATATAAGGAATAACCGCTTAAATCAGCAACATGATCCTTAGCATCACCTAAGCCATTTACATGGATTACATAGTATTCCATAAGCTTGCCATTTTCCGTACATCTAATCTTATAAGTAATCATAGATGTATCTTCAGAAATGAATAGCTTATCCTTGATATCTTTACAAGCTTCAACAGTTGTTTGACCAAATAAGCCTTCCTTTTGCTTTAAAGCAATTAGCTTCTGATAGTTTTCGAACATATCATAGTTTGTAATCTTTAAAGCGTAATCTAATTCATTTACCTTATAGGATGATTGATAAGAGTTCTTATCTCCACCCTTAGTTCTTAAGAATTCTTCACCAGCTAGCATGAAGGAGATACCCTGAGATGTAAATACTACAGAATTTGCAAGCATTGCCATCTTCTTAGATAATTCCTTATCTGTAATACCAGCAGCAGCAATACGGTCAACTAAAGTGTAATTATCATGGCAAGTTACATAGGTTAATGTCTGCCATGGCTTATTGCATTGTGGTGACTCCTTGATGAAGCCTGCAATACCACTTGCAAGCTCCTTAAGCTCACTTGCGTTTAATACAGAGGATTGTTTCTGGAAATAAATCTTACCAGCTACATAACCATCTTCCTTAGTAACTCTAATGTATTCACCATTCTTCTTCATATAGATTTCTAATCTATCTACTGCTCTTTCAAAGGTTTTTTGATCCTTAATTACAGTACACTGAGAATAAGAAACACCACCAGTTACCCAGCCCTTTGCGCTATCACTAGATAAACCACCCTTAATTAAGGCATCTCTAATTTTATCATTGAAGCATCCATATTCTGTATACTTTAAGATATTGGACTGGTATGCAAGTAAGTTTTGATCATAAGCAGGTGTACCACCAGCCCAAGGCTCGCCATATACAACTACATATTCACTTACATTCTCATGAAGGTTCTCGCTTAGCTTATTCATTGTTTCGATATCATGTAAGCCCATTAAGTCGAAACGGAATCCACCAAGCTTGTATTCCTTAGCCCAGAATTCAGTAGAATCAATCATGAATTTACGGAACATTGGCATATTCGATGCAGTTTCATTACCACAGCCAGAACCGTTAGATAGCATACCTGTAGAATTATATCTGAAATAATAGTAAGGCATTAATACATCAAAATTAGAGCCTTCTGCAGACATCATGTGGTTATATACAACGTCCATGATAATATTGATACCTGCAGATGTATAACTCTTAACTAAAGTCTTGAATTCGCGAATCTTCTCATATCCATCATATGGATTTGTAGAATAAGAACCATCTAATGCATTGTAGTTTAATGGGTTGTAACCCCAGTTAAATGTACGATTCACTTCATCATTATCAGAATCAAAAATAGGAATAAGTTGAACCGCATTAACACCAAGCTCCTTAATGTGATCGAAGCCTGTCTTAACGGTCTTACCATCAGCAGTGTAAGTTGTTCCCTCTTGATAGAATCCCTTATATGTCTTTGCATAGGCAGGATTTCCACCCCATGTAGATGAAGATGTTAAATCAGCAATGTGCGTTTCATATACAGTAAGGTTTGTTGGTTCATATTCATTAACCTTAAATGAATCCCAGCCAACCTCTTGGTTGACTTTATCGAAGTTAACAACCATACCTCTTCTACCGTTAACGCCAGTAGACTTTGCATATGGGTCAACAATTTCTCTATCTGTATACTTATAGTTTGTAACTACATAAGTATAGTACTTACCGTCTAAATCGCCAGGTACTGTAGCCTCCCAAGTACCCTTTTCTCCACGATTCATATCGTATTCTGTATATGCATCATTACCCTTTTCTTGATCGACAGCAACAGGAGTACCATTATCATATACTCTAAGCTTCATAGAAGTAGATAATGGAGTCCATACACGGAATGTAGTAGATGTTTCTGAATAAATTGCACCTAACTCACCATCATATGTATAGTTTTCAACGAATGCATCTGTATTATATAAAGATGCCATATTTGCATTCTGTGTTAATGTCTTCTCATCAGGGAAGTCAACAGTAAGAGTAATAAGATCCTCAAAGCTTGGCATTGCTGTACCTAGCTTATAGGTTGCCTTCTTTAAAATATTATCTACAGATGAAACTAAATTTTCATCAGTTAGTGCACTTGTTGAATCAACAACAGCATCACCATTTCTTGTAATTTTCCAAGTTGTACACTTAGTAGTCAATAAGAATGATAAGTAATATACACCGTCAACGAAATCAACAGAGAAATTAGAAATACCATCTGAAATAGCTAAATCACCTGAAGTATAAATGTTAACATCTCCTCCAACTAAATATACATGATAATATCCTTCAGCATCTAAGTTAAGAACAGCAAAATCTGCATAACGGTCATTTCCGCCAGCGTCCTTGTAATCCCAAGAGCCCTGCTTCTTAACAATAAATCCAACTGAAGAAACACCCTTAAGATCCATATCGATTTTTACGAATCTACCGTAGCTATCGGTTTCACTTAAGGCGTATTCCTTTCCATCTCCACCTTTTGGCCAAACCCATAAAGCGTTATATACGGAATAATCCTCATCCGCTCTAGTGTAGTGGAAGACTACACCCTGAGGTTCTTCTCCTTCGGCATAGACACTCATGAAGCTTTCTCCACTAAGTCCAATTCCTAGGAAAGCCAAAAATGCTAAGACAGACAAGAAAAAAATAGAAAATAATTTTTTCATATGTCCTCCTTTTTATGTATCGGTTTTTCCGATTTGTGCAAGCGTTTTTGCATATTTAAATTATAACATACATTTTATAGCTAAATAAAGAGAAAAAAACGATATCTAAAAAATAGTATCGTTTTTTGAAAAAAGTATAATTTTGCCTATGAAATTACTCTTGCATAGAAGCTTGCAGATAATAATTCTTCATCGCTTACTTCTTCTTTAATTACATAAGATCCGTCACTGGCAAAAATGAAATATTTGAATGGATTTCTCTTGCTTTGATTTACCTTTAAATCATTTTGATTTTTATAGTCGATATAAGCTCTATTCTCTAAAATAGATACTAAATCAGCTACGATTGCTGTGGCGGTAGGAATAGATCCTGCGCCCTTACCATAAAACATTAAATCACCATTCGTAGAGCCTGTGAATAATACGGCATTAAATTCATTTTTAACAGCCGCAAATGGGTGGTTTAGTGAAACCATAGTAGGTTCTACTCGAATGAATGCCTCATTCTCCTCATTTTTCGATGAGGATGCAACAAATTTTAATGCATAGCCTTCCTTTTTGATACTATCTAGGATGTCCTTATTTACTCCTGTAATACCATAATGATAAATATCCTCATTTTTAATATTACCCTTAAATGCCAAAGAAGAAATAATATTAATCTTTCTTACAATATCTAAGCCCTCTAAATCCGCAGTAGGATTAGCCTCTGCAAAGCCATTTTTCTTTGCTAGGAATAGTGCATCATCAAAGGATAGGTTATCCTCATCCATACGAGTTAAAATATAATTTGTTGTTCCATTTAATATTGCAAAAATATCATTAACCTCATTAACCTTTAAATTATCGATTAAGGGTCTAAGAACTGGAATTCCTCCACCTGCAGATGCCTCAAAACAAAAATAGCAATGATTCTCATGTGCTAAATTAATGAATTCCTCAAGGTGGTTGGATACAACCTCCTTATTTGCAGTAATTACACTTTTACCCTTTTTTAAACTGCGTGTAATGACTTCATATGGAACATCATGTCCTCCTAGTACCTCAATAACACATTGAATTTCATCATCATGGATAATATCTTCTATATTTGTAACTAGCTTTTCCTTAAGCTGTTCTTTCTTTATTGGTAAATCAAATACCTTTTTAATGGTAACATCATAGGATTTTTCTAATCCTTCGACTAGGGTATATACACCTCTACCTATAGTACCATATCCAAATAAACCTAATTTCATTTCAAAACACCTCTTTTTTAACTTGCTTTAAGTATATCTTTTTTTTATAGTCTTTTCAATATGAAATCCTTTACACAAAAACAAATGTATTTACATGAAAAACAGATATGGTGTTTGTCCATATCTGTAATCCAATTATGTATTTAAACCCTTAAACTGCGTATCATATAGCTTTTTATAAACGCCATCATGACTTAATAATTCGTTATGTGTACCCTCTTCAACCACATGGCCATGATCTAATACCACAATACGATTTGCATCCTGAATGGTAGATAATCTGTGAGCAATGATAATAGAGGTTCTATTTTTCATAAGCTTAACCATAGCGTCCTGAATCTTCTTTTCTGTTCTTGTATCTACAGATGAGGTTGCCTCATCTAAAATTAAAATTTTTGGATTGGCAAGTACCGCTCTTGCGATGGTTAATAGCTGACGCTGTCCTTGGCTTATGTTGGTTGCACCCTCAGTAAGAATGGTCTTCTTCCCCTCTGGAAGCTTTGAGATAAAGGAATCACAATTCGCGAAGGCTAGGGCTTGATCAATCTCTTCATCTGTTGCATCCTCTTTCGCATACCTGATATTATTTTCAATAGTATCACTAAATAATACAGGCTCCTGTAATACGATAGAGATTGCATCTCTTAAATCCTTTTTCGATATATCTAGAGAATTCTTACCATCGATGATAATATCTCCACTATTTGGGTCATAATATCTAAGTAATAAATTTACAATCGTCGTTTTACCTGAACCTGTTGCACCTACAAGGGCTACCTTGTGGCCAGCCTCAACATGCATATTGAAATCCTTTAAAACGATTTCTTCTGGATCATACCCGAAATAAATATGCTTAAAATCAATTTCGCCACATACATCATCTACCTTAAATTCAGTATTACCCTTGAAGGTTTCAATTTCCTCATCCATTACACTAAATACTCTTTCCGCACCTGCTACTGCAGTAATGATGGAGGAATATAGCATGGCAATGTCATTGATTGGTCTTGTGAATTGCTTACTTGTTGTTAAAAACATAATGACAATACCAATCGTTAGTGCCTCACCCATAATGGTTCCACCAATTCCATTAAGTAAGAATATAGAACCAAAGATACAAATTAAGAAATAACCAATATTCCCAATAAAATTCATGATCGGTCCCATAGAGGAGCCTAAAATTTGTGCTTTAATTGCTGTATGTGTAAATTCATCACTTAGCTTTCCAAATTCCTCTATAGCATAGGATTCATGGTTATTGGTTTTTACGGTTTTAAATCCAGTAACCATTTCTTCTGTTTCTGTATTTAATTTACCTAATACGGATTGCTGCTTCACAAAGAGTGGTCTTGTATATTTCGACATGAATTTTGCAAATAATAAGGTTAATATGAGTACAGCAATGGATACAAGTGTTAATAATGGGGAATGCCATAGCATAATGCCTAAGCATCCTAAGATGGTTAATACACCGCTCACTAAGGATGTAATAGAGGATGATATCGCATTATATACATTATCGATATCATTTGTCATTCTAGATAATAAATCTCCATGGAAATGACTATCTAGATAGGATATTGGCAAATATACAATTTTACCAAAGAGATCATTTCTCATTTTTCTTATCGTTTTTGTTGCAATAAATGCACCAAATAGGGAAGAAAAATACAATAAAACGCAATATGCGACATAGGTAATTAAGAGTAAGGTGATGGATAAATAGAAGGAATCCATATTCGGTTCTATATTCCATAGTCCTGTTTCGCTATTATATTCACCTAAGGAATTCGCAACATCCTTAATCAAGATACTCGAATAAAGGTTTAAAGCTGTATATCCAATAACAACAATAAGCAATAAGATAACTAAAGCCTTTGAATTCATTAAATATTTCACTAATCTTTTTATCGTTGCCTTAGTATTCTTTGGCTTTTCCTTCATTCTTGCATATCTTGCGCCAGGGCCTTTTCCAACCTCAGGCTTTTTCGTTGAATTCTTTATATTTTCTCGGGAGTTATTTGCTTCTGACATATTATTCAACCTCCCTCTTTAATTGTGATGAATAGATATCCTTATAAACTATAGATTTTTCCATAAGCTCCTCATGTGTACCAAAAGATTCTATTTCTCCGTTATCTAAAACTAATATCTTATCTGCATTTCTTGCGGTAGCAATTCTTTGGGCAACGACAATCTTTGTTACACTCCTTAGCTCATTTTTCATTTCGTTATAAAGCTTTGCCTCTGTAACTAAATCGAGTGCACTCGTTGAATCATCAAAGATTAATATATCTGGATTTCTAAGTATAGCTCTTGCTATAGATAATCTTTGCTTTTGTCCACCGGATAAGGATGTACCCTTTTCCGCAACAGGCTCATCATATCCTAAGTCCTTTGATAAAATGAATTCCTCGGCTTGGGCAATTCGTGCAGCCCATTTTACTTGTTCTTTCGTTGCATTCATATTACCAAAGAGAATATTTTCTTCTATTGTTCCTGCAAATAGTTCTGCCTTTTGCAAGCATATGGCAACCATTTTATGTAATTCTTCCTTTTTATATTCCTTAACATTATGGCCAGAAACCATAATGGCACCCTCGGTTGTATCATAAAACCTTACAATCAAATTCACTAAGGAGGATTTACCGCATCCTGTAGATCCTACAATAGCGATTGTTTCACCCTTATTAATTTTAAAACTTAAATCATTTAATACGTTCGTTTCAGCCAAAGGATATCCAAAGGAAACATGATCAAATACTATAGTTCCTCTATCACTATCTTTAACGTCAGATATCGTTAATTTTCCATCAAGAATCTCAACCTTTGCATCTAATACCTCATTAATACGAGATGCAGATGCATAGGCTCTTGCGATAACCGTAAATGTCATACCTAAGAAGATTAGGGACGAACAAATCATAGAAATATAGGTTACCGCCTGGGTGATTTGACCAACCATGAGTTCAGGTACGATATCCTTTTTAAAAGCATCAATAATTGCTGTACCACCCAAATAATAAATAATAATTTGTCCAACATAAACGATCAGATTTAATAATGGAGATATAAATGCAGTGACCTTAGATACAAATAATAATTTATCTGTATAATCATTATTTACGTTATAGAAACGATTATATTCATATTCTTCCTTAGAAAATGCCTTAACCACTCTAGAGCCAGTTACATTTTCAAGTACGACACCATTTACCTTGTCTAATCTTTCCTGAATTTGCTTAAATACAGGGAAAACAAAGCGCATGAAGATGAGCATTAATATAATCTCTATAGGTAATACTATAGCAAGTACTATACCAAATCTTAATGAGATTGAAAGAGTAAATATAATACCTAGAACAAAGAAGGATCCTGCTCTTATTAATCCTCTTAAGCACGTAGCAATCATATTTTGTATTTGAGTAATATCATTTGTAATTCTTGTGACTAGAGAACCTGTTTTAAATTTATCCGATTGATTTAAGGATAATTCCATAATCTTAGAAAATACTGCCTTTCTTAAATCATTCCCAAATTTATAGCAGCTTACATTCGTAAATACATTCGAAAGCATACCACCGGCTACACCAAGAATTAATACACCAATCATGATTAAGCCATATTTGATTACATTTTCCATAGAGCCTATAGAAATACCATAGTCTACCATTTTCTGCATGTACATGGTTAAGACCATATCCATTCCTACCTCGATAATCATAAATAATGGCGCTAATATTGCAATATACCAATATTTCTTCATATATCTTAATAGCTTAAGCATAAAATCACTTCCCTTTTTTAAATACCATAGTCCTTATGGTAATCGAATTAATCACTATAATTCAAATCTAAATGAATACTGACATTATAGCCTTCAAATATTTCTTTTGTTTTATTTTCTATATTTGTTATAAATTTTCCTTTATCCGTTACGGTAAAATCAACTAAAACGTCAAAGGAAATAAATTTCTTTTCATGATCGATAAAAAATCCATGGCATCCTAATGCCCCTTCAAAGGATTTAACAACACCTTGAATTTGCTCATATTTATCCGTCTCATTATCGTCGATTGCATATATACCTACAGTTAATAAAACATGATATCTTTCGATAATTAGGCTTTGTATTTGCATAGATAAAATATGGATTTCTTCAGCATTCATCGATGAATCAATTTCTACATGAATCGAGCCCATTGCTTGATCTGGCCCATAATTATGTAACACTAAATCGTATGCACCTCTTACACCCTTAATGGAGTTTACATCCCTTTTGATCGCCTTAGTAATGGCTGCATCAGGTCTTGCCCCCATGACGTGCGATACTGCCTCAAGAAGCATTTCAATACCTGCCTTAATGATGAATAAGGATATGAGTGCACCAATCCATCCATCAATATTCACTTGCCAAATCAAAGACACTCCAATAGAAATTAATGTGGCGATAGAAATGAATGAATCCATTAGAGCGTCTGTACCAGATGCAACTAAGGATTCAGAATTATATTTCTTACCTCTTCTTCTTGTAAATAGTCCTAAGGCAATTTTTACAACGATTGCAGAGCCTACAACAACTGCAGTTACCCAAGAAAACTCAATGTCTATGGGGTGAATAATCTTTTCTACTGCCTCATAACATGAGGCTACACCTGTTGCCAAAATAATGGCTGCAATAATTATAGTGGAAAAATATTCAATTCTTCCAAAGCCATAAGGATGCTTTTCCGTTGGCTTTTTCTTAGATAATTTAATTCCAATAATTGTAATAACGCTAGAGATTGCATCACTTAAATTATTAATAGCATCTAATACTACAGACACTGCTCCAGCAATTAAGCCAACAATAGCCTTGCCTGTTGCAAGGCCTATATTTGCTAAAATGCCAATAATACCCGTTTGGGTAATTTTCTTTTCTCTTTCCTTTAGATCCTTCATAATCTAACCCCCTCGTATAAAGAAAATACTAGTAAGTAGAAACATCTTACTAGCCTCTAGTAAATGTGTTCTTTTAATTAATCCAGAAAGGATGATTCCTAATAGAGCCAAAACGATACATTCCAATAATCATAAACATTAGGAATGTAGGATTAAATTCATTATAGAATTTATTTTCTATTCATGAGGTATCATTCCCTTACATATTATAGAACAAAATGGACCTTAGAAAAAGAAAAAAAGAAAAAAAGGAATTCCTCACACGAATTCCCATTTTTGAATTTACCTATTGTATGCAAGAAGCATTTTTACAAGATCTTTATTCCTTTTTAGCTTTACAAGTGCCTTAGCTTCAATTTGCCTTACTCTTTCTCTAGTCACCTTAACACTGCCTAAGGAGGCAATCTCTTCTAATGTTTTTTGAGTATTTCCATTAAGACCAAATCTATGAATAATCACAAGCTTTTCTCTTTCTGTTAATATTTGATCTAATATATCATTCATATCCTTTTTTAGTGCATTTTCTATAGAATATTCCAGTGGAGATTTTATATTGTTATCCGGTATAAAATCTCCTAAGGTTGAATCCTCCTCATCACCAACGATAGTATCCATAGATACTGTATCATTTTTGTAAGAATCCAATTTTAATATTTTTTCTTTACTAAAGCCTGTTTGATTTGAAAGTTCCTCTATAGTTGCTTCCATACCGTTATCCTTAAAATATTGGTTTCTAGCTTTTCTAAGCCTTCTTATATCTTCACCTATATGAACAGGAAGCCTGATTGTTCTTGCTTGATCTGCTATCGCTCTTGAAATAGATTGTCTTATCCACCAGGTTGCGTAAGTAGAAAAGCGATACCCCTTGGTGTAATCATATTTCATGGCTGCATGCATTAGGCCCATGGAGCCCTCTTGGACTAAATCCATAAAATCTATATTATCTAAATAATAATGCTTTGCAATAGATACAACTAATCTTAAATTACTAGATACGATCTTATCGATAGCCATATCCCTTTTACTTATTTTTTCTTCTAATTCCTTATAATATTCTAAGGAAATATTATCCTTGCTTGTTTTATCGATTTCCTCCTTTTCTTCCTTAGCACTATTCCCTATAGCTATAGCCTTAGAAAGCTCGATTTCTGCATCAGAATCTAATAAAGGAATTCTACCTATTTCTATTAAATACATTTTTATAGAATCAGAGGCCCCTACCTTAGCCTCCTCTAAATCTATTAGCTTTTCCTCTTCGACTAAGGCAGGGTTAAATTCTTCTTGATTCATATCCCTATTCCATTCGATAATATCACGCTCCCATTACATCCATCATATCCTTCTTCGTAAGTACGCCCTTTTTTGCAAGCATATCTGCAAGGATTAGGATTTCCTTCTTTCTTTTCTTAATAATCTTAGTAACTCTTCTTACTGCCTTATCCAAAATCCTTTCACTTAATTTCTCATTATGATACTTCTTAAATGGAGATGTTGGAATAGAATTCGCATAATGACATAAAAGTGGATTTAATCCCTTATACCCTAAGGTATTCACTAAGGCTGCAGAGGTATGACGGGCCTTTTCTAAATCACTTTGTGCACCTCTATCGAGTCTCTTAAATAAGATTTTTTCGGCCAAATAGCCACCAATAGATACATCTAAATCGGCTAAAGCTCGATTTAAATCTCCTATGTCTTCCTTTGTAGGTAGAACCTTCACTCTACCACCTATAATTGAATTCGTTTCGATAGAGGCCTTATAGAAGCTAAAGTATTTGCTTCTTTCCATTACCACTACTGCGTGCCCTACCTCGTGTACGGCAGTTAAATAGCGGTCAGATTCACTTGGCTCTTCGCTATCCCCATAATATTCCATTTCTCTTTTGTTAATTCTATCGATGATATCTTCAATTTCCTCAACTGTAGGATTTTCTCCATATCTTAAGCGAACCTCATTTGCGATAGCCTTAATATTGACTGCATTTTCACCCTTAGTAATAAATGCTAAATAATCATAATCCTGATTTACATTAATACCCGATTTAGCAAAATAATACTTAAGTAGGCTCTTGCGCTCCTTCTCATTTGGGTTTCCAATTCCAATTAAATAATCTAATCTTCCTCTTCTTAATAGAGGTGGATATAAATCCTCCATATTATTACAAGTTGCAATGACAAAGATATTCTTATTATCTCCACCAAGTCCATCGAGCTCCGTTAATAGATTTCTTGTTTCACCTCTAGAGATTAAATCAATCTCATCAATTAAGATAATAGCCATACCCTTTTGACGCCTTGCAAAATTAAACTTCTCTGTGATTTCATCCTGTTCACTAGAGTGTGTACCATCAATCTTGATGATGGTTGCATCAGGGAAAAAGGAGGTGAATGCCTTTGCGAATAAGGATTTACCTGTACCCATTGGGCCGTGAAGCAAGAAGGAATGAGGCAGTGAGATGCCCTTAGCCTCTAGGGCTTCCTTATCATCCCACCAGGATTTCACTAATAATAATTCCTTTTTCACTAAATCGTAGCCTGCAATATCAGAAAATGTTACAGGCTCTTGGTATGGTATATGCTCAAGTCTTTTCGATTGGAAGGTATAGGATTCCTTAAATTTACCATTTTCTTCTTGAATAGTAAAATTATCAAATTCATCCTTTATATAATATTTACTATTTATACCATCTAATTTCATATCTCTTCCTGAGGATATTAATACCATAGTAGGGTTTAAGGAATTAATATATTCAAGTAGCTCATCCTTAATGTCTCTAAAATCATTCATATTATTAATAAAGATATGAATATCCTTCTTTTCACCAAAGGATGCAACGATATGATTTACTACTCCTTTAATTTCATCGAGCTTATTATAAAAAACATAGAATGTATTCCTCATATGCTCATTATCATCCTCGTCATCTTCTTCTAATTCCTCCTCATCATCAAGTCCTTTACTGATGTTAATAAAAATACCATTTTTATTTTCTTTAAGAGGTTCAAATTTATTTTTTTCAATAGATTCAAAGATTTGATGAATTAAGAATACATCACCAACGATTAAGCTTTTTTTATTATTGAATTCTTTTATTAATTCTTCCATATATTCTCCTTTGTAGTAGTTTTACATTATCTATATATATTCAGTTACCCCTTTTGCAACCAAAAGAAAAAGGATTTGTTTAGTACAAATCCTCATATTCATCTAGATAATCTTCATATGGATTATCATCCAGATAGAATTCATCATCATCAATAGAATCTATAGCATCGCTTGCTTCTAAATCTTGATCGAATAGGGCCATTTTATGGCCAAATAATGTTATATATTCCTTATCCTTATCCGTTTTCATCCTTAGGCCTGGTTTTTTATAATCCCTACCTAATAGATCTTTAAATTTAGAGCCTTCCCTACACATAAAATAATATAAAAGAATCCAAGCATAGGATATATTATTCTTAGAATAATCATCTAGCTTTCTTATAGCCATTCTCGCTCTATTCTTATTATTGATACACTTTATGACTTCTTTCTCATGTTCGTCTAAAATTCTTTGGAAGCCAGCATTCATATTCATGAATACATCCTCCCTCATTTTTAAGCCCTTCTTCTCTTCTTTGAATTTTGAATCAATTTCTTCCACCAATTCATCTAATTTATCTATAGCCTTTTTATCATGTCCATTATATTTTTTTGGATATGGAAAGGAAATGAGACTCTCGAAGGTTACTTCCTTTTCCTCACTATTCGTTAGAGGATGATCCAAAAGATATTTCACCATATAGTCTAGGCCAACCTCCATACCATTTTTCATCTTAAGAGAATTCTTCTTTTCGCTTTTTTCAAAGCATAATGGCATTTTTGGCCAATTGGATTTCTTTATTTCTCCATTCTTATCCTTATATTCGTAGCAATATTTCTCATTTAATTTAGAAATAATCAAAGAGGTCTCTAATGGATATGGCCTTTTGGCTGAATCAATTTCCATATTGGATAATACGGCTAAAATGCAAATATCCTTATAGATATCCTCTAATTTAGGATCATTTTTATTCTTATGAAATGTATCCCAATATAGACAATTCAAGCAGGTTGCATAATTTACTACTGTTCCTACCTTATTATTACTAATCTTGCTGTCGGGTTTTGATAGATCAACCCTAAAGTTTTGGATATCCGATTCCTTTATAGGCTCAACTAAATTTACTGGTACCTTAAAGCGATTTTCATTTTCCTTTGCTCTTTTATAAAGAATAGGATTATTGGTCATCATGACGGAATCAGAATCAAAATCCATTCCATTTAATCTTTGTAATATATTATGGTTAATAGAATTTACAACTACAATTTCCTTAGATAAATTGAAATAGTCATCTATGATGTCAAGCTTCTTATTCTTTGTAACCCATAAATTACCCATAGTAATATGAGGATATCTTATTATAGTTAATGCCTCCTCATCACTAAAGCCTTTAGAATAGATTTCTTTATCTAATAATAGGGATTCAGGATTATTATAATTAAATGGAGTTATCTTATCTTTTATTAATTTATCTGTATCTGCAAGAGCAATTAAAAATTCATAAGGGTTAGATAATACGGTTGCATATCTACCTTCAATTAGAATTCTTCCCTTTTTGTATTCCTTTAATAAATTATCCGTTTGATATCTTCTAAAATCCTTAATTAATGGAGTATAGTAAAGGTCTTCCTTACGGTTTAATAAATCCTTTACAATTTGATATTTATAATTTTGAATTTTTGCATCATCTATAGGATTCTTCTTATGATTTTGGTTTAAATCATATGAGAATACATGAACATCATTTTTAAAGTATTCTCTATACTTTATTGTAGGCTCAAATAAGGATGCAATATCTTCCTTCGTAAGTGCTAGAGTATTTAATAGAGTATAGGAGCTTTTTACCATATCTCCATCAAAATATTTTGATTTCTTATCAAATTTACAAATACCGAATTCCTCTTCGAAGGTTGGATCAGAAATCCATTTGTTAAATTGTGCTTCTAGATTATCCTCTTCTGCAAATTTTAAATATTTTAGTGAGGAATAGGTACAAACAAGCTTAATGTCTTCTATTCTTTGGGCTAGAGTAAAGAAGCCCTTTTTCTTTTTTAATCCACCTAAAGTTGCATATTTTTTTAGCCACTTTTGAAGCTTTGTGTTAAAGGCACAGCATTTAAAGAATTTATTTCTAAGAAGCATCATAGAATGAGGCTCATCGAACTCTTTGAAGCAGGACTCATCTAATAATCCTTCTCCATCCCAAATGATATTTTCAATTTCAACTACTTTTTCTTCTACAGTTAAATCACCTTCACCAAAAACGGCATAGCAATCCTCCTTAAAGTTGGATTTTGCATCAGGAATAATTAAAATAGCTTTCTTTGGAATTTTTACGGATGCACAAATATTCGATAGGGTTAATGCTTGATAGGATTCAAAGGAAACGGGGTTTTCCATAACCTTTTTATTATCATAGCTTAATCCAGCTAATGCCCAAGCCTCCATTTTTTCCTTGTATTTTTCTTGAATGAAATAGCAGTTACCTTCTCTTGCAGAGGAGGCGGTTCTTTTATATCTGACATAATGGATTTTACGAATATAAAAGCCCATTTCGTAAAGGATATCTCTATAATTTTTCTTAGAACTATTAGAAAATGATACCTGGACAAGCTCCGTTATGGAGTCTAGATTTGTATTTTCTTTATCCTTATCTTGATTAATTTCATATAATAGCCTTCTAGATTCCATAGAATCAGAAAATATGGATCTATGAGAAATAGATTCTTTGCTTGGATCCTTTAGACCTGAAATATTTCGATTTTGCTTCATAATTTCACTTGCTGATAGATGCCATATATATCTTCCACTTATCATATAAAACTCCTACTTTTTCATGATTGCTACTTTCCCATAAGGTGGTTTTACCTCATCATTTGTTAAAAGCCAAAGAAGAGGTATATTCCCCTTTTCCTCTTCCTTAGGGAATGAGGCATAGCCATCCGTTAATATAATTAAATATTTTGGTTTATTTTCCATTTGCATTACATATCGAAATACATTATGGAAGGAAGTGCCTCCACCACCCTTTGGTATTATTTTAGTTAAATCTATGGAGCTATCAAATGAAATGGGCTCATAAACCTTTGCGTCAAAAAATCCTATAAGGCCCTTAAGCCTGCCGTCAAATGCTTGAATCGCACCATTGATTTCGCTATAAACTAAGGTAATATCCTCTATCGACATAGAGCCTGAGGTATCTACCATGAATAATACATCCTCTAAATTTTCATCCATTTCACTAAAGCTTGGCATAAAGAATTCTGCGTCATATCTTCTATCTGGTGGTAGAAGAGTATAATCATTGATTTCAAATTCAATAAATTCATTTAAAAGCTCTCTCCAGTTTACTCTAGATTCCTTTAGTTCCTTGACTAATCTTTCTACACCAACTGGAATAGAGCCAACCCCGGGCTTACCATTTTGGTGTGCTCTATCCTCCATATCCTTAATGGCAATGATTTTCGCATTGACATCATCTTCTCTTTCCTTATCCATTTCCCATTTTGAATGATCATCAAACCCTAAGGAGGGAATTATGTTTCCGTTTTTCAAAAGCTTTTCATAAACCTCTTCTGCAGTAAATAGATATCCTTCTTTACCTTCAATTTGATGCATAGAGATATTCCCGTTTACCTTGATAGCATCTAAATTCATTCCCTTAGACTTTAGAATATTGGAATTTACTACAATATCACAAGCAATATTAAATAGCTCCTGATTATATTTTAAGCCTCTGTTGCAATGCTTTAGGGCTACATGCATAACCTCATGCATTAAAACGAAATCAAGCTCATTATCGGATAAAGATTCCATAAATTTTGGGCTAAAGCAAATTTTTTCTCCATCGGTATAGGCTGTATCACAGCCAGGATCTAAGCCAAAGGCCATGTTTTCTAGCATAATACCATAAAATCCATAATTGGTAAGGATTCTTATTCTAGCAAGTAATAATCTTCTTTGATATTCTTTCATACTAGATTGCATCTAGGAATCTTCCCTTCTCTCTTAGCCACTTCATAAATTCAGGGATTTTTAATAGCTTTTGCTTATAATCCTTTTCTAAATATAAATAATCCTTAAGTAATACAATTGAATAATCCGGTGGTAGCATATTTGCATATACTATACTATTTCTGATTAAATCTAAATCATCTCTATGATGATATGCATAGGCTACCATAGAAGATTCTAGTGCGTATAATACGTCTGGTTCCTTGGGTACCTTAGTTTCTTCACCTTTGAATATTTTTTCAATATTCGGCAATTTCGAATAGACCTTTGTATAGGTTCTAAGCTCAGTTGCAAGACCTTTACCTAAAATACCTGCAAGTAAATCGAATACATCCTTAAAATCATCGGATACCGTATTTAAGATATTCGATGCTAATTCCCAAGATCTTGGTGTTGCAAAAACAATACCATTATCCTGTGGATTAAAGGTATTTAAGCAATCGGGCTTAAAGCGTAAAAATCCCAAGATATATTCATGAATTCCTTTAGAGATTGCCCAGTTATGCCATGAATCTGGATCTACAGCTACCTCTAAATGTAATAAACGATTGGCAAGTGCCTTTGGCATTTGGTAGGCAACCGATTTATCGGTTACTCTATTTCCTGCCGCAAGAACAATACAGTTTTCTGGGAGTTTATGCTCACCAACCATACGGTCTAGGGTAATTTGGTATGCTGCAGCTTGTACGGATTGTGGGGCCGCACTAATCTCATCTAGGAATAAAATGTTGATTGTATCCTCACTTTCATCCATTTGGAATATTTTAGGCTTTAACCAAACCGCTAGGGTTTTATCCTCGTTTGCGGTTGGAATACCTCTTAAATCGATTGGGTTAAATAGAATTAATCTTACATCAATTACATTACATCTTTTCTTTAATCCTAATTCTAAATCACAAGCTAAATCATGAATGGCTTGGGATTTACCAATACCTGGCTGACCCCAAAGCATTACGGAAGGTAATGCCTTTAGGGGTACATTCTTTTCTATTGCTGATGCATACATTTTATATAATATTTTTCTTACATCCCCTGGGGTTAATACAGGAACATTTCCAATTGTTGTTTTATCCATTGATGTTTAACTCCTTTTCTATAGTTTTTATTTCTCTTGCTAAGGACTCTATTGCAGAGGAATAATCTGGTTTCTTTAATACCTCTTCCTCAATCGCAATCTTTCTATTCTTTAAATCTAATAAATTACTATCTGATGTATCTAATCTTTCCTTCATAGAATTTAAATAATTATCGATTCTTGGTAATATACCCATTTCTGAATTACCCATAGTTACCATATAGGTACCCTTACCCTTTAATCTTAGGAATAGATAATTGGCAAGCATATTGTCTGGATAATATACCTTAAAGCCTTGGTAATCCATGATATATTCCTCTTCTTCCATATTTAAATGCTCCATTAAACCAGTCCATAAAATTTTGCGAATTTCTGTTCTTTTTTCAGTAGTATACTCCTGTTTGTTTTCCTCATAGAGGATAACATCCTCTTGTAAATTAGAAACACAACTTTCTTGTTCTTCAATTTTTGTAGGTAATTGCATTAATTCTCTTTCAAGTAGAGTAAATCTTGCCTCTGTTCTCTTTTGTAATAGCTTAAGCTTATTTAATTGATTTGTTTTATCCGCATAATCTTTAAGTCTAGGAGAGCCTATAGCTAATGCCTTAACCTCACCATAGCTTAATACAGTATCTGCAATATCATCCTTAGATCTATCTGTTAATGCATTCGATAATAAATCATTAATAAATCTTTGCTTAGTTTCAAGTAGCTGCCAAGAATATGCATCAAAGGAGCCTTCTAAGATATATCTATGAATAAAGACCTCTTTATTTTGATTCTTTTGTCTTATAATTCTTCCTTCTCTTTGCTGCATATCCGATGGTCTCCAAGGAATCGATAGATGATGAATCGAATATAGCCTATCCTGTACATTTACACCAGTACCAAGCTTTTCCGTTGAACCGATTAATACTCTTATCTCTCCATCTCTTACCCTTTTAAATAGCTTCGTTCTTTTTGCCTCTGTTGTAGCATTATGTATATATTCAATTTCGCTATCCTTAATACCAAATTGAACAAGCAATCTTTTTACCTCATCATATACATTAAAGCCATCCTTAGGAGTACCAATGTCTGAGAAAACTAATTGAGTACCTTTAAAGGAATTTGTAGTTAAATAATCCTTTAATATGTTTTGACAGCATGCATATATTTTACCTTTAGTTTCATTCTTATAGGCAACCTCATCAATTAAACGCATATCTAAGGCTGCCTTTCTACCGTCGGTTGTAACCTTAAGTAGATTATCATCCTTCCTAGATATTCTATGGTTTCTTATATCCTCAACTCTTATAGAAATATTAGCTAAATAATCCTTAAAGCCTTGCGTTTTCTTAATTAATGTATCTGTATATGCATCAAATTTAGGTAGCTCATCGCTATTCTTAGTGTAATAGAAATCACAAACCTCAGATAATATCTGTGTCAATTCAGGTAAATTATGAAATCTTGAGAATCGAGTATTTACTCTATAGCCTTGGGTATCTAAATCGATCTCAAGCTCCTCGTGAGCCTCTGCAAATTGGCTACTCCAGTTATCAAAGGTATCAATATCTAATAGCTTTAATTCAGAATTTTGCAAATAGCGCTGTATCGCATAGCAATCCGTAACGGAATTCGTTATTGGAGTACCGGATGCTAAAATTACGCCACCATCATTTTTGTTTAAATAATCGATAACCTCAAGCATATGCATACATTTCTTAGACCCTTGGGTATTTAAGCCTGCAATTTCACCCATATGAGATACTAATGGGATATTCTTATAATTATGTGCCTCATCGACAAATAATCTTGTAATACCTAATTTATCGAAGGAAATATCCTCATCACTATTCTCTCCTTCCTTAATTAAATCGCTAAGCTTTTCCTCTAAAGATTTTAAATAACGGTCTAAGGTTTTTGTTTGATATTTAGGATCCTTTGCTTCTAGATTTAAAACCTCTTGAATTTGCTTTTCCAAATTCAATTTCTTTTCCTTAAAGGATAGGGGTATAGAATCAAAGGAAGAATGAGGAATAATAATAGATTTATATTCGGAATCTCTTATAAGCTCTAATGTTTTTCTTCTATTCTGTGTTGAAAAATCTGTTGACTTTAGGCTTAAGAATTTCGCAGTAGGATATAAATAGGAATAGGCCTCTGCCCATTCACCTGTAATGGTATTCGGAACAACAAATAAATTCTTTTTCGATTTAGAGGTTCTAAGTAATTCCTCACCACCCGCAATCATTTCGTAGGTTTTACCCGCACCTACATTATGTGCAAGATAGGTATTTTTGGTTAAAAGAATTCTTGCGACGGCATTCTTTTGGTAATCAAATAGAGTAACCTTAGGGTTAATACCCTTAAAATCAATAAAATTGCCATTAAAGATTCTAGATACATTGTAGCCAAATAATGTATTATAGGCCTCTACTAGCTTATCCTTATATTCATACCTTTCATCAATCCACTGATGGAATTTTTCTTCCATTGCACGAGCCTTTTCCTGTAAAAGAAGAGTTTCTTCCTTATTTAGGATGTTTACAGTTTTTAATTTACCATTATTATCATAATTTCTTTTAATATCATATACCGTTAGCTTTTTACTATTTAATAGTCGCTCTAAAATTTGAGTAACAGTAACTCTAGAGGTTCCATAGCTTAAATTATAGCGATAGCTCGCTAAATAATCAGGAATCTCCCAAATACCTGTAATGGTATCATGTAAAATCATTTCCTTTGCGGAATCTGTTTTACCTAAAATAGAACAAATAAAGCTTCTAATGATATCATGAGGAATCCAAGGGGAGGATAGTTTATAATAGATTTGATCGATATCTACACCCTTAGGTAATATTTTTAAAATAGCATCAATATTATCCTGAAATGCACCATTATAAATTTTATTGGCTTCTTGAGCACTTCTTAATTTTGTTAAAAGATTACCCGATAGGTATTCCTCACTCGTTAAGAAGCCCTTATAATATACACCCTTAAATAAGGTAGGGTCTTGAAATATAGCCCCTCTTAATCTTTTAATGCAATCCTCTAAGGAAATTCCTGTAATTTTAGATATGTATTCAATATCTACCTTACCTAAATTCTTTAAGGAATATAAAAGACCATCGCCTGCAGATTCTGCATGAACCTCTTCTATTTTATCCTCATTATCTACCTCGAGAAGATCCCAATCCAGTGGTAGGTCAACGGATGTATCGAATTCAACAGTACTATCTTCAATGAATTTTTTTGTATATTGCATAGAATAACCTCCTTATTCGAAATCACTATCTATATATCGAAATATATCCCTTTCGCAAGAGAATAATATAGCTTATTTTGACATTATTCATGTCTAAAAGAAAAAAAGTTTTATTTTTTATTATATTCATT
Source organism: Anaeroplasma sp. (assembly GCF_034179385.1). Taxonomy (NCBI): domain Bacteria; kingdom Bacillati; phylum Mycoplasmatota; class Mollicutes; order Anaeroplasmatales; family Anaeroplasmataceae; genus Anaeroplasma; species Anaeroplasma sp. The sequence continues at coordinate 6,833 of NZ_JAXFPY010000077.1, read as the reverse complement.
ATAATAGAATTCATTAATGAATTCTAGAGAAGTGAAATTATTTTAATAATATATTCTATAACAGGAAAACGTTTTGTTACAGGCTTACAGCCTAAAATGTGCTATACTCGTTATGGTGATACTATGACAAAGGATTTAACATGCGGTAAGCCAAGCAAAGTGATTTTCACGTTTTGTCTTCCACTTTTCGCATCCGTAATTTTTCAACAATTATATAATATTGCAGATTCCTTGGTTGCCGGAAATTTTATCGAAAATGGAGAATCTGCCATAGCCGCGATTGGCAATTCCTATGAGATTACTTTAGTTTATTTAGCGTTTGCCTTTGGCTGTAATATGGGGTGCTCCGTCATTGTTTCTAGATTCTTTGGGCAAAAGGCAATCAACAAAGCTAAAGCCTCTATTTACACTGCCTTAATTACAACGACCATTACCTGCCTAATCCTAATGGTTTTAGGATTAACCCTAGGAGAGACGATATTAAGATTAATTAAAACTCCAGAAAACCTACTAGCTGATTCTAAGCTATATTTAGATATTTATACCTACGGCTTATTATTTGTATTTATATATAATTTATGTACAGGAATATTTAGTGCCTTTGGCGATTCCAAAACGCCATTCATATTCTTAGCTATTTCTTCTATAGCGAATGTATTTATGGATATAGTATTTGTTGTGGTATTTCAAATGGGTATTGCAGGTGTTGCCTGGGCAACCTTCATTTGCCAGGGAATATCTAGCATTCTATCCTTTGTTATTGTTTTATATAGAATAAAAAAATTAAAGCCATTTGAAAATGAAATAGATACGGTAAAGCCATTCGATTTTAGGCTACTTAAAACCATGCTTATAATAGCTATTCCATCGATTTTGCAGCAATCCTTTGTCTCTATAGGGAATATTCTAATTCAATCCGTAATTAATTCCTTTGGGGAATCAACTATGGCTGGGTATAGTGCCGTAATTAAGCTACAAAATTTGGTCGTTACTGGGCTTACTACCCTAAGTAATGGCATTTCAAATTACACTGCACAAAACCTAGGTGGAGGCAAAATAGAGCGTATCAGGCCTGGGTTTATATCTGGGCTAAAGCTTACTCTAATTTTAATTATTCCATTTTCCATTATCTATTTTTTCTTTGGAAAATATATTGTACAAATCTTTTTAAAGGAGGGGACATCCAGTGAGGCCATAGAGGTTGCGAATAATTTCTTAAGAATTATCGCACCATTTTATATTTTAGTTGCAACAAAACTAATTGCGGATGGTGTAATTCGAGGATATGCCAAAATGGGACTATTCATGACAGATACCTTCTTAGATTTGTTTTTAAGAGTAGGCCTTGCCTTCCTCTTCCCTTATGTATTCCATTTAGGTTCAAATGGAATATGGCTTTCTTGGCCTATTGGTTGGGGCTTATCGATGGGGCTTGCTGTAATCTTCTATATTTTCGTTACAAAGGATAAAAATAAAAATCTATATGAATAGAGGCTTTTTTGAAACTAGCCTCTATATTTCACTTTTGCAATATTATGAAGACTATATGCTTACGAATAATTTCATGGAAAAAAGTAATATTTATAAAATGGGCCACTTTTTAGACCACTTTTTCCAAGTTGGTTTACATATCTTAACTTATTAGTCAGCAATTTCATTTTCATCGTTTGAATGTCTTGAACAAGAGGCTAAAGCATATATTTTACATCTTTCTAGAACTGTTTTTTTAATATTATAAGATAAGATCAAAGAACTGAAGCCATATAATATGGCAAATAGATAAGTATCCATAAAATGGAGCACAAGCATCAGGCGTATTATTTTCAATAATCCAAACAGCCAAAGCAAATGGATTACGCATAGAATATACCTAAAATATATTTTAAATAGCATCGATAAAATTAAAATTGATGATATTTTACCATGGAGTGAAAAGCTTCCTAAAGAACTAAAATTGAATTTGAAATAATAAAGCAGAGACAAACTCGTATTAAATGTGGGTTTGTCTCTGTTTTTGTATTATTGGAAGTTACTAATTCTCGCATTAAATGGGAGATTCTTTCACTTTGTAATCACCTGGGAATCTTTTATGGACACTTTCTATCTTAAATGTTATATCTTTTATATTACTCATATCTTACTTTATTACCTTCCAATAACCGGTTTTGTTAGAACCAACTCTCTCAATAATACTATTTTTTCTTAGGAAAGCTATAATATTATCTATTGAAGTTTTTCCTAAATCACATTTTACCATCAATTCTGGTTTAGTGATATTTGGGTTATTTCTTATCTCAGCTAACACTTTTATTTGAGAGATGTTAAGATTCATATCACCCACTTTATCACCCATTTTATCACCCACTTTATCACCCACTTTATTGATTCTATTAAATGGGATTGTGACTAATATAGTATCATCGGATATATCAATAGCGTCTTTTCCATACACTTCAATTATTTTAGGTATCCCTAACCTGTTTTTTCACTTATGTGTAATTGCAAAAATATTTCTGATAATTTTTCATTTACAGGAATTGAATGTCCTTTATAAAAACCATTAATTGTCTGAAGTGGGGCTAATTCCCCTCTAAATAATATTTCTATTCTATCATTATAAATAGTAATCATAGGTTCATTTAAATCAACCCATCTATTATGTAGGAATGCATTTATTACTGCTTCTCTATAGACATCATAATCAAATAGCATGACTTCTTCACGTTCCATTATTCTATTATCTTCTTTGGTCTGTGGAACATTCAATATTTCTCCATAATTTAATACTTCATATAAAGAATACAATAAGCATTTATAACCAAATTCTTTTACAGAATACATTTTACTTGCTTTTGTTTTACCATCAAATATAGGAACTCTAATTGGCACATATGAATTATCAGATAGCAATTGAGCCATGATATTATATTTACCATCCTTAGTTAATAGATGAAGATTAGCTTTAAAATTATTCCTATTTAAAGTTATTCCTTTAGATGAGTAATAGTTAAATAACTGATTAAATGTTAGATCTTGATATTCAGATTCCTTATTGGTAATTGTTGGAAGGCCAAATGTTAGAACAAAAAATAGGAAAGCTTCTCTTTGCGGATATTTTTTTAGATCTTCTTTGCTAGAACCTATTCTTATATATCTAATACCATCAAAATCAGTTGGGACTATCTTAGCTGCTGGTATAGTAAGAACTACAATTCTTTTTCCACCTACTATAGCTTCATCAAAATAAAAAGGAATACTGGGTGATATTTTCCTAGCTAAATAATGTTGAATAGGTTCTCCATTATTATCAGCATTATAATTAATAACAGTACCTGTAATATTATGCGATCTGTTGTCAATTCCCCAAATCATATAGGCATTAGGCTTACCTAATATAGCAGCACTATTTGAAAGGGCAGAAATATATTGACCCACATCATCAATAACAAACATATTTTCTTCATATTCTACCCATTCAAGTTCATCATCGTAACTTAAGCATTCATTTAAAATCTTATTTATATCATTCATTTTTATCACCCACCATATTACGAATATATTACACAATACCATGGGTGATAAAGCAATGATTATAAACACAGCATTTAATATATTTGCGATCACTAAAAAGTACAATAGTATACCACTTACATAATTTATATATGGTGTCATACAATGTCGAGTGGACTAAAACTGAATCCATTTTTTATCCACCACCAAATGATTTTTAGTGTATAAAGGTGTATCCACCAAAATGATATCGAAGAATTGTAAAAACCGGACGAAATTGACGTTTTGTACAAAATATCGCGACAAACCGGATAATATGTAACGCCATAGACAAACAAAACGATATTTTTCAGGATTCATTTGAATCCTAAGCTAGTGTCTTGCGTTCGAATCGATAGGGAACGCCATAAAGATATTAAAATGGGCTGTTAAGAAACCAAAAAGTTTCTAGGAGCTTTTCTTTTGCATAAAATCATTGTTACAATAGAAAAATGTGTTTAATCTTGGCTTTTACTAACTATTTTAAAGTCTTCCTCTCAATAAAACCAAGCGGAGTTTCTTAACAATGTGATTGTTAAGCTTTTTTACTAATAAAAATATACAAATTTAGAGCCATTTTTCACTAAGTTTCTTAACAACATAGTTGTTATTTCACAAAATATATAGAAAAAGGGTTATTAAGAAATTGTTAGTTTCTTAACAGCCCCTTTTTAGTATTTATGGCCTTTTGATTTCATATAATTTAAAACTTCAAAATATTCTTTTAAAGTTTTAAATCAAAGTAATTTCATTTTCTTCATTTGAATGCCTTGAACAAGAGGCTACAGCATATATTTTACATCCTTCTATAGCCGTTTTTTTAATATTATAAGATCAAAGAACTGAAGCCATATAGTATGGCAAATAGATAATTTCTTCTTCTCTTTTTATATCTCCATCATATAAAACATATTGTAACCCAACTTTGCTACTAAAACATTTTTTAAATTGCTTTAGCGAAGACAAAGAATACGCCTTAGATGATTTTACTTCAATAGGTATTAATTTATTATCGCGCCTAATTAAAAAATCTATTTCCATAATAGTTTGTTTCTTTTCTTTATCTGTTTTTTTATAATAATATATGTTGTCCCCATTTTTTCTTAATTCTTGGGCAGTAATATTTTCTATTATCATTCCCTCGTTAACATGTAATCTATCTAATAATATTGCCTTGTACAATTCATTGTTTAAATAATCTTGATTCTTATATGCTAATGATATTAATAGGCCAGTATCACCCATATAACATTTAAATGCTGGATCAATAGTTGAAAGATTGAATGCAGCACTTGGATCACTAACATTTTCAGCAACATTAACTGTCATTGACTCAATTAACCAGTTGATAGGACCTTTATATTCTCTTAGTCTGGCATTCGTATCAACATGCGACAAATTATATCTCTTATCATGCTTTGATAATTCAGATGGAATATGCCAAAAAACATTTTTGACATATTCTGGGTTTTCTTCTTCTTGTTCATCTATATCTGATTCATATAGATTTAATATTCCTTGTTTAACGAAATCAACCTCACCATAATCAGAAGTTTTTATATACTTATAGACAGCCTGAGGCATACCACCCACTAGCATATATTCTCTATATGCTCTCATTAATGATCTATGAGCAGTTCCTATAGGTTTTAATTTATTATAATGGTCTTTTATTAATTCATAAGAAAACGAATCACCTTTTGCCCATAAAAATTCTTCAAAATCCATAGGATATATGTTTAATGCATATTCCTCTGAGGGAATTAGTATTTTCTTAGATTTTTTCTTTATTGTTGCAAGAGACCCGGTTTCAATGTAATCATATCTCTTATCTTCTAAAAGAGTTTTTAAGGCTTGTCTAGCTAAAGGAAATAATTGGATTTCATCTAAAATTATTAACGATTCTCTCTCGTATAATTTTTTCTTATAAAAAACTTGTAAGGTATTAAATAGATTATCTAAATCTTCCAACGAATTGACAAAAAGATTTTTTATTTCATCTGGAGCCTTATCAAATCTTATTAATATATATGATTTGTATTTTTCTTTTCCTATCTTTTCTGCGAGTGTTGATTTACCAACACGTCTTGCTCCCTTCAAAAATAAAGCATAATCAGGTGCTCTTTTTTCTTTCCATTCTAGTATTTTATCATATGCTTTTCTTTTAAATTCAATATCTAATTGCTCATCCATAACAACTCCTCCACATTTGCGAACTTTTTTCAAACTTATTTTATCACATTTGCGAACTTTTTTCAAACTCATTTTATCACATTTGCGAAAACAATTTAATTGATATATTTTTTCCATAAAGTTGGAGTTCCACTTACTACACCCATTTTCAAACAAATTTTCCACTAATTTTCCACCAAAATGAAATAAAAGATATGGACGTTATACAAAAAGCTATATAATTTGTGGAAGACATTTGGCACTATAAAAGCTATTTTATCATTTTTTCTTGCATCCTAAGCGAGTGTCATTCGTTCGAAACGATAGGGAACGCCATAAAGATATTAAAAGGGGCTGTTAAGAAACTAAAAATCTAACAGCCCCTTCTTTTACTTCTTTATTTCTTCCTTACATAGCTTTTCTAACAATTTTGTTGCCACAAAATCATCCTGGAAAACTAATTTACCTTGATTATCAATCTTATATGCCTTTTGTACACAAGCACCCTTTTGAATTAATTTTAAGATTAGTTCTGGATTCCATTTTCTAGTACCATTCGAAATCTCAAGCAAGATCTTTCTTGCGTTCACAGGCGCATCCTCTAGTAGAGCATATTCTGCAAAGCCATCATCTGTTAAAACATCCGATACATAAAGCTTTCCTGCAGCCTTCTTTAAATTATCCCATGTGGTAATTAAATTCTCATTTGCTTCCTTAAATGGAGATTCCTTATATCCACCTAGTGGTGTATAGCTGGATTTGGATAATACCTCAATATATTTATAATTATTAATAGCTAATACCTGATACGTATTTAATATTTTTTTGCCCTTATCAAAGGCAGATATCATTGCCTTTGATGGCCTGATATCATTTTCAAGTAGATATTCTTCATATTCGATTAGGGCAATCTCTTGATTGTCCTTAGCCTTTTTCTTTTCGTATAGGAATTCTAATCTTCTATCTGCAATCATAGTAGGCTTACCTGTCATGACATAATCCATAGATACACCAAATCTTTTACAAATGGCATATACACCCTCGGCATTAGGCTTTAGTGTACCCTTTTTAATTTGCTTAAGCTCAGCCTCACTACAGTGAAATAATTCCAT